>WHTR01000038.1:144-28064 GCA_009377635.1 Chloroflexota bacterium | reverse complement strand
ACGCTCCCAGCCCTCGACCTTGTACGTGCCGTGGTGGAACTGCCACACCGAGCAGAACGAGCAGCGGTAACGGCAGCCACGAGCCGTCTCAATGGAGTAGGGCCGCGGGTAGTACAGGAAGTAGTAGTGGTCCCGGTACGGATCGCAGAGCTGGCGGAGGATCTGCGGCCGGTCGTTCATGGATGACTCGTTGTGGAGCACGAGATTATCGATCTTGATCCCCGGCACCGTCGTGCGGAACTGGCCATCGGCATCCCGATAGTGTACGTAGGGCACGCGGTCGAGGCGGCGCTCGCCTCCGAGCTCCTTGACGAGGACCGGGAAGATGGATTCTGCTTCGCCGTAGACGATGACATCGACTTCCGGGATGTAGAGGTCCTCAGGTGAAAGCGAGATATGGTGCCCGCCGACGACGACCGGAAGGGCCGGGTCGAGTCGCTTGATCTGCCGGGCCAGATCCGCCATGACGGGAACGTCGGTCGTATAGCCGCACTTTAGGGCCAGGACGTCCGGCTGAAATCGCTCGATGTGCTCCATGAGGTCAACGCCAGGGATGCGGAGGTCCGTCAGCTGGCAGTCGGCGACGTCCGCAACCGACGCGGCAAGGTACTCCGGGCCGAGGGTTTCGACGCGAACGGTATCGTTAAAGCCCGTTGAGTACCCGCTTTGGGGCTCGACGAACAGTATGCGCTTGATCCGGGACTCCAAATCACGGCGGGTGATGATATTCACCATGCGGTGCCTCCAGTCGCGTGCGGGGCCCTGCGCGCGCCGCAGCAGAGGCATTTGCCTTCTACCCCTGTGGGTCGCTGCCCGGACAGTGGGGATGCCCTCCCCGTCCGCCGCGGATCAACGACCTGGTCCGCGGTCTTACCGGAAATACCTTTTCGGCTCACAAGCGGAAGCGGAAGCCTCCTCCCCGAAGTCCGAGAGGTCGACGACAACACCGACCCGGCGGCTGGGCACGCTCTCTGCGCTGGATCACTCATTCGCGTTAGCATACCAGAGGGAATGACCTCCAGCAACGGGGGTATTCGACCTAACGGGCGGCCCGGCTCCTTTTTGTCACCTTTGTGTCACGATCGTGCGCATCAGCGAGGACGGGCCGCTGTTCCCCCGCTGTCTACTTGGTATAACGCATTGGAGGTGCGATGGCCGATCGTTCAATGGCTCCCTCAGGCCCCATTGTCACAGTCTTCGGTAGCTCGCGTGAGCGGCCAGGGGAGATGGGTTACGCCGCGGCGAAGCGGCTGGGCAAACTCATCGGAGCGCGCGGGTGGGTTCTGTGCAACGGTGGGCACGACGGCACGATGGAGGCAGCGGCCTGGGGCGCGAAGGAGGTCGGCGGCACGACGATCGGAATTTCCCTCCCGGTCTATGCGCCCACGAACCGGTGGCTCGATCAAGAGATCGTCGCCGATTCACTGTTCAACCGACTGGAACGGCTCCTGACGCTAGGCGACGCGTGCGTTGTCCTTCGCGGAGGTGTGGGCACGCTGCTCGAGCTGGCCATGGCGTGGAACTTCGCGCTCTCGAATGCCTTACCTCGGAATGGGCCGCGGAAACCGATCCTCGTCGTTGGCTCCGCCTGGGCCGCTGTCCTGGACACGGTGCGCGCCAACCTACCGACGCACCCCTGGGAGCCAGAGGCCCTGACGCTGGTGACGGACGTCGACGAAGCCGTTGCCTGTCTGGATGAGCACTTCGCCGGCCAGCTGGCTGCTCCAGCCGTCCCGCGCAAGCCGGCTTCGGGATAGGAGGACATTACTCCGTTGGGCTCGTCGCTCATTCCGCCGCGGGTGTCGGCGTCCGCGCGCGTTCGGACGGTATCCGCAGGGACAGCCCTACGAGGAGTGCGTCCGGGCTGGCCATCCGGTCGCGGTTCGCCTCGTAGATGAGGCTCCACTCGGCCGCGTTCCCGAAGAGGCGCTCAGCGATCGTGGTGAGTGTGTCGCCTGGCTGGACGGTGTATGTGTCGACGGAACGTGCCGGCGATGGTGCCGGCGATGGTGCATCGGCGCTAAGCGTAGCAAGCGGGGGTCGGACTATGGTGGGCAGTTCCGGGACGGCGGTTGCCGCCGGGATGGGGTCCGCGCTCGCGCAACCGGCGACCAGGACGGTGAGCGCTACGCAGAGCCCGCCGAGAGCATGACGCACGTTGGCCTCCGTCGTTGATTCGCGCGACATTATAGCGACCAGTGAGGAGGGGATGGCCGACATCCGTTCGTTCAAAGGTATCCGCTACGATCAGGCGCGCGTCGGACGCGACGTGTCCGCGGTCGTGTGTCCCCCATACGACGTGATCTCCTCGCACGAGCAGGCAGAGCTCTACGCGCGTCATCCCCACAACATGGTCCAGTTGGAGCTGCCGTCGGACGAGCCAGTGGAGGACCGGTATCAGCGAGCGGCGTCGCGGTACCACGCCTGGCTCGATGATGGGACCCTCGTTCCCGAAGCGGGACCGGCCCTCTATGCGTACCTCCAGACGTTCGTGCACGACGGAGCGCCCTGTGAACGCCGAGGAGTCATCGCCGCTCTGCGCGTCGAGCCGTGGGAACGGCGCGTTGTCCGGGCCCACGAGCGTACGCTGTCTGGTCCAAAGAGAGACCGATTTGCGCTGATGCGCGCCTGCCACGCCAATTTTAGCCCCATTTGGTGCCTGTACGACGACACGGCAGGCGGAACCGCGGGCTTGTGGCGCGTCGTTCAGCGTTCGGAGCCCAACCTGGAGGCCACGGACGACGACGGTGTCGTCCATCGCGTGTGGGTGGTCTCCGATCCCTCGGTCGTGCGGGAATTCTGCGACGGGCTCAAGCCGTCGACGGTGTATATCGCCGACGGCCATCATCGATTTGAGACGGCGATCCACCTGCAGAAGGAGCTGCGCACGAGTTCGGCACACTGGTCGGAAGATGCCGCATCCAACTTCACGATGACCTACCTGGTCGACGTCGCGGACGCCGGACTCGTCGTGCTGGGAACGCATCGACTGATGCGCTCGCCGCGGCCGCTCGATCGACGGTCACTGCTCGACGTGCTGTCCCGCTGGTTCGATGTCGATGAACGGGACGCGTCGCCGGCGAACCTTCTCGGCGCGCTGGAGCAGGATCGGATGCGTCCGGCCTTCGGCGTCTGGGCACCCGGGCACGACCTTGTGGCCGTAGCACGGCTTCGAGGCGGCGTGGCCGTCCCGGAGGAGCTCGCGCCACATCGTTCGACGGCCTGGCGGCGGCTGGATCTCGCCGCACTCCACACGCTGGCCATCGACCAGCTATTCGCGGAGGGAACCACCTCCCTGTCGGAAGCAGGGTGGCTGACCTACTCACGCGATCTCGATGGCATCGAACGGGCCGTCGCGGCAGGAGAGGCGGATTTCGCCTTTCTCGTGCGGACGACGCCCGTCGAGCAGATACGGGCTGTCGCGGACGCTGCGGACCTGATGCCGGAGAAGTCAACGTACTTCTGGCCGAAGCCGCTGAGCGGCTTGGTGATCGCCAGCCTGGACGATGAGTTCTCGGCAAAGGCGTAGATGGTGCGGGTGTGCAGGCGCTGCTCGGATATGGTATCAGGCCGTGATACCACAATGGTGCTCTTGCGAGTTCCCATACGGGGGAGCATGGCGCAGGTCCGGCAGCGTTCAGATGTTGTTGGGGCGCGCACTAGATTCGGCCTTCTCGCGGACGGAGCGAAGGAGGGATTCGGCCATGATCGTTGAAGAAGATGAGCTCGTCGCCGTCCCGGACGCGGAACTTCGCGCGCCGGAGCAGATCCGGGATGCTCTGCCCCTCTACCTCCAGGAGATCGGACAGGTGTCCCTCCTCACCGGTGCCCAGGAAGTGGAGCTGGCGAAGAAAATGGAGCTGGCCGCGTCTGCGCGAGAGCAGCTCCGCAATGGGACGAGTCTTGCACCCCTAGAACTGGAGCGGCTGCACGACAACGTCCACGAGGGCGAGCGTGCACGCAGACGCCTCATCGAGGCCAACCTGCGCCTCGTCGTGAGCGTCGCTCGACGGCACATGAACCGCGGGCTGCCCCTCTCTGATCTCATTCAAGAGGGGAATATTGGGCTCCTGCGGGCGGTCGAGAAGTTCGACTACCTGCGCGGGTTCAAGTTCAGCACCTATGCCACCTGGTGGATCCGACAGGCGGTGACCCGGGCGATTTCGGACGACGCACGGACCATCCGCATACCGGTTCACATGATCGAGACCATCAACAAGCTCGCCCGCACAATGTCTCAGCTGCAGCAGGAATACGGCCGGGAGCCGACGGTGCGCGAGATCAGCGAGGCGATGGAGATGACCGCAGACCGAGTTCGAGAGGTGACGGGCATCCTCCCCCAGCCGCTGTCGCTCGACACGCCGGTTGGCGACGACCAGGACGTGATGCTTGGAGACTTCGTCGAGGACCAGGACGCGGCGATTCTGGAGGAGGCCGGCGCGCGCTCCGTGCTTCGCGAGCAGATGATCGAGGTGATGACGTCGCTCACTCCTCGGGAACGCCGCGTGCTCGACCTTCGCTACGGGCTTGAGTCCGGTCGCCAGCACACGCTGGACGAGATCGGGAGCGAGCTGGGCGTGACCCGTGAACGCATTCGGCAGATCGAGGCTCGAGCGCTGCGCAAGCTGCGCCACCCGAGCCGAAGCAAGAAGCTGAAGGCCTTCGCTGAATCGTAGCTGCGTCGACACGACGTGTCATCTACAGCTCATCGTCGAGGCCGGTGCTCGAGAAGTCGCCCGCGTCCTCATCGTCCAGCCCTTCGCCGTGCTCGAGCCGCTCGATCATCTCGTCGTACTCCGATCCCCCGTCGATCCCCGACGCTTCGCCCATCTGCTTCGCCCACTGCGCAACCGCGCGCGGGTCCTCGAAGTCGAGGTTCTCCAGGTTCGAAGGATCGCTCATCAGGTCCATCTGGGACGACTCTGACCGCACGACACTGACCCGCGACGGAAGGCGCCGCAAGTCGGCAGATTGGCAGTGCGGGCACACAGCACGTTCGACCGCTGCGAACGAGCGGAAGAACAGTTGCAGGCGTCGTGCGCAGGCATTGCATCGGTACTCGTAGATCGGCATCTTTGATGCCCACATGGCGGAGTGGTCTCGGCCACGAGTATAGCAAGGAAGCACGTGCGCCTTGTCCCGCGCGGGTTGTGTCTGGTGGGCACGCCGTGGCGGCTGGACCGGCTCGGTCAAGCGGGCCGCAGTGCCTCCCGGTAGACGTCGACGGTGGCGGTGGCGATCTGCTCGTACGTGAAGTGCTCCAGCACGCGTGTCCGTCCTCGTCTCGCAAGCTCCGCCCGAAGTGCTACGTCGCTGGCGAGGCGGTCCAATGCCGTCGCGAGGGCGTCGACGTCGCCCTCGGGGAAGATGAGGCCGGCGTCACCGATGACGGTGGGAATGTCGCCGCACGTGGAGCCAATGACGGGTATACCGCAGGCCATCGCTTCGACGAGGATTCGTCCGAACTGCTCCGTCCAGTTGAACCGGCTGATCGACGGAAGCACCACCACGTCGAGTTCCTGCAGGCGCCGCGGCATCTCGCCGGACGCGACGATGCCGGCGAAGCGGACCCGCTCCGTCATGCCTCGCGCCTCGGCGGCTGCCTGCACCTCGGACAGGGCCGGCCCACTTCCGAAGATGAGCAGCTCAACCGTCTGAGGAAGGCGCGCGCAGGCCTCCACCAGCAGTGGGAGACCTTTCTCGCGGACAACGCGGCCGGCGAAGCCCACGGTGAAGGGGCGGCGCGCGGACTGAGCGCCGAGGGCTGAGGGCCGAGCGGACCTGAATAGCTCTGGATCGACGCCAAACTGGGGGATGACGGACAGTCGTCCGCGGAAGCCCTTCCGTCGAAGCACCGCGGCGGCCGACTGCGTGCCCGCGATCGCCCAGGCCACGCTTCGGTAGGCGTACTGCTCCATCCACCGAAACGGAGGCGGGTACCGGCGAACAAGGTTCTGCCAGGCGAAGAAGAGCGACGGCAGGCCCCGCCGCCGACATTGGGCGATCGCGATGAACGTTGCCAGGTTGTAGGGCTCCTCGTCGATGTGGACGAGGTCGGGACGGTGCTCGTCGAGCAGACGCCCCAGCTGGGGGAAGAAGAACAGGTGGTAGGAGCCATTGATGGCGATGGGCGTCACCACGAGCTCGTAGCCGTGCGTGTGGAGCCGCTCCAGGCGCGTCTCGTACGACGGGTCACGCCACGACGGAGGGACGGCCGCGATCAGCTCCATGTCCGGGAAGTGGGCCAGCTCCTCTAGTTTTCGTTGGTAGGCGCCGACGACGAGGGCCTTGGATACGACGAGGACCCTCACCGAGCGAGCTGCTTGTACACGTCGAGCGTCTGCTCGGCGACGCGCCGCCAGCTGAAGTCCTGGGCGCGAGCCAGCGCGCGGCGTCCCAGCTCTTCGCGCTCGTCCGCGTCTTCGAGAAGCTCTTCGATGGCCTGCGATGTGTCTGCCACGTTGTACGGATCAACGTAGCGGGCCGCGTCTCCCGCGACCTCCGGAAGGGCCGAGAGATTCGAGGTGATGACCGCGGCACCGCACGCCATCGCCTCCAGCACCTCAAGCCCGAAGCCCTCGTAGAGCGAGGGAAATAGATAGACCGTCGCAGCACTGTAGAGAGGTGCCTTGTCCTGTTCTCGGATCTGGCCCGTCACCACGACCGAATCGTCGAGGCCTAGCTCCCGGATTCGCGGCCGGGGGTCCGGATAGAGTCGATGTCCGAGAAGGTGCAGCCGCCCAGCGATGACGAGCTGGTACTCCGCGCGGGTCGTGGCAGGCAGCCTCGCGTAGGCCTCAAGCACCCGAGAGACATTCTTGCGCAGGTCGAATCCACCGAAGTAGAGGATGTACTTCGGCCCGATCCCGTACCGCTCGCGGACCGCGTCGATGACGCGCGCGTCCGTGATGGGTCGGTAGCTCGCATCCACGGCGTTTCCAATGACATGGATGCGCTCCTCGGGGATGCGTAACGTTCGGATGATGTCGCGCTTGGAGTACTCCGACACGGTGATGATGGCGTCGGCCCGGCCCACCGTCATGGAGACGAGGCTTGAATACATCCGGCTCCGGGCCCGTGCGCGGTACTCGGGCATGACCAGCGGGATCACGTCGTGCACGGTAACGACCGTGGGGGCCGGCAGAATGAGCGGCGCCGCGAAGTACGGGAAGTGGAGCAGGTTGATGTTCTCCTTCTGGCACGCCCGGACGATGCCGACCTGTTCCCACCACAAGCTCTCGAAGTGCTCTCCGAACCGGCGGAGCGCACTGACCACCTCGATGTTCTGGAACCGTTCAGAGAGCTGGGGGAATCGACCGATAGAGGAGTGGCGGAACCGCGGACTCAGAAGGATGTATGTATTCTCGTTGTCGTATGCGTCGAGGCCTTTGAGCAGGTGAAACAGGTGCTGGCCCATCCCGGTCGCCGGCCGCTGAAGAAACGTTGCGTTGACACCGATCCGCATGGCCTTCGTCTCAATCCACGAGCTTCGCAGCGTGCTGGTACACCTGCAACAGTCGCTCAGCCGACGGACGCCACTGATACGCACGTGCGCGCTGTATGCCCCGGTCCCTCAGGGTGCCGCGCAGCGCTGTATCAAGGCAGATCCTCTCAATCGCGTCGGCAATGGCCTCCGGATCCTCCGGCGTCACCAGGAGCGCCGCGTCGCCGGCGAACTCCGGGAATGCGGCGACGTTCGAGCACACTACGGGAGTGCCGCACGCCATCGCCTCGAGGACCGGCAGCCCGAAACCTTCATAGAGGGACGGGTACACGAGGACTTCGGCGCCCGTGTACAGAGCAGGGAGGTGCACGTCCGGCACGAACCCCGTGAATCGAATCTCCGACGGAAAGGCGGACCGCGCGGCCTGACGGAACGTCTCCTCACTTAGCCATCCGCGCGCTCCAGCGATGACGAGTTCGTGCTTCAAGCCAGTGCGACTGCGAAATCGGGAATACGCCTCGATGAGCCGCGGGTAGTTCTTTCGCGGCTCGATGACACCCAGAGCGAGGAGGTACGGCTCCGAGAGTCCATGCGCCGATCGTGCCTCGTGCACTGCCTCGTCGCTGGCCGGCTCGAAGACGGGGTCGACTCCTCCGGGCACGACGATGACGCGGTCGGGGTCCACATCGAGCAGGCAGATCACGTCGTTGCGCGTGTTCTCGGAAACAGTGACCACGTAGTCCGCGCGCGCGACCGACCGGGGCACGACGCGCTCGAGATATGCCCGCAATCGCGCGTCGGCGCACTCTGGGTACGTGAGAAACGCGAGGTCGTGGATCGTCACAACTGAAGCCCCGTGGCGTAGCGGAGGCAGCGCGAAGTCCGGCGCGTGGAAGACGTCGACGCGACCTGTTGCGAGGTCCAGTGGGAGCGGGAGGTTCAATCGGTGCCAGAGCACCGTCATGAACCGTTCCCGAAATCGCAGCTCGCGCACGGCGGCGTTGGGCGCGGACGGCGGCACCGCAGTGCGGCCGGCGTTCGGCGCCGCATGCACGAAGATGTACTCGTTCTCCTGATCGACCTCGAGCAGCGCGCTGAAAAGGCTCCGGACAAATCTGCCGACTCCGGCCGACTGGTTGATGGCGGCCGTGTAGTCAACCCCGATGCGCACGGCTGGTTCCGGGGGTCGAGCGGTCGGTTTCGCGTTCGGGCGCGAGCCCGCCGCGGAATCCCATACACCAAACTTCAACAAGACCGAGGATGAGTCCGAACTGAACGCCGATTCCGTGTACGAAGATGTTGTCAAACGAGTTATGAACACTTAATGTTAACGCTCCACCAAGGGCGCCGACGAGTGCAGCTCGGCGCAGCATATCTCGTCTGTCGTCTGACGCTGTCTCGTTAGGCCAAACTCGAGCGAGAGACGCCCCGGCACGAGCGATGCCGGTGGCGATTCGAACAAAGATCGTTGCCATAAACGCCAGGAGCAGCGTTAACCCGATGACGCCCATCTCGGCGAAGGTGTTGAGATAGTAGTTGTGCGCGTGTCCGAGGGGCTCGACCCACTGCCCAACAGCGTACGACGGGTACGCCGCCTCGTAGTTTCCCGGTCCAACGCCGATGAGGGGATGATCCATCGCCATCGTCCAAGCGGCCTGCCAGTGGGCCATCCGTTCGACAAGCGCGAAGTTCGTCGGCGTCACGGCTACTGTTCGAACGTCGAACACACGGAAGTACTCGAACACAACTCCAACGCGCTCGATCAATGCCAGCGGCAGTACCCCCACCGACGCAACGACGACCGCGACCGCAACCCCGGCGATCGCGAACATCAGCGCGCGACGCGTCGCAGCGCTCCAGAGCAGCGCCATCACGGCCAGACCGGCTGCAGAGCCGAGCCATCCTCCTCGCGAGAGCGTTGCCACGAGACCAACGGCGATGATGAGCGTGGCGGCGATAATGAGCCCGCGATGCCAGCCGGTCGGCCAACCCGGACGGGGGAGAACGGACAGCACGACGCCGAACGGGAGAATCATTGCGAGGTAGCCAGCTAACCCGTTGGGCTGGGCGAAGTCGCCGTACGCGCGCATGAACGGCCCGATAGCGAAGGCCTCGGGCCCGGATCCGGTCACGAACTGGTACAGACCTACCATCGCTTCTGCCGCACCTGCGGCGATCAGCGCGAGGAGCACGACGCGCGTGTCGTCCGGGCCGGTCAGAACCGATGCTGCGTAGATGGCCATCGCGATCATTTCCGCGAGCTTGATGAGCTCCTTGACCGCGTCGGGAAAGTCGACGGCAGCCAGGGAGGACAGCAGTGCCGCGCCAAGCAGCGCGAGGGCGATGCCGACGATTGGGCCGCCGCTGACTCTGAGCTGCTGCCGGGCGATCCCACGCCCGAGCCAGCTCGAAAGCAGGATGCCCACGAGGACGTCGGTGGCCGTCACGTCGAATTCTCCGAGCGTCACCTTCGTCCAAGACGAAAAGGGGATCGAGAGGAGAAACAGCACGAGCCCCACACGCGGAACCGTCCAGGCCAGCAGGAGCAGGGGCACCGCGATCACAAAGATGGCCGAGTAGTGCAGAGGCAGGGCGCCGGCGGCGATCGCGAGGGCGCCGGCTACCGCCAGAATGGCGGGCGTACCGTTTGCCCCGAGGGAGAGGCTATCGGCAAGTGCACTGGGTTGAGCGAAGCGAACCATGTCGATGCGGGTGCGGGAGTCCACTACCTGCCGACGCCGGCCGAGAACGCGGCTGCCCCGCGGCCCAGCTGTTCCCGGTACCAGGCGATCGTCCGCGTCAAGCCGTCCGCCAGGAATACCTTCGGTTCCCACCCGAGCGCTCTGGCGGCCTTGGAGATGTCCGGCCGTCGACGCGTCGGATCGCCGGCGGGAAGCGGCTCGTGCACGATCTCGGACGTCGAGCCGCACAGATCTCTGATCATGAGCGCATACTCGATGACGGAGTGCTCTTCTAGGTTTCCCAGGTTGAACACCTCGCCTCGCGCCTCCTCAGCCATCATCATCCGCCAGAGCCCGTCGACGAGGTCGGATACGTAGCACAGACTGCGCGTCTGTGACCCGTCACCGAAAACGGTGATCGGGTTTCCGGAGAGCGCCTGACTCACGAAATTCGGCACGACCCGGCCATCAGTGGAATCGCAGCGCGGCCCGTAAGTGTTGAAGATCCGCGCAATGCGGACGTCGACGCCGTGCCGTCGGGCGAATGCCATCGAGAGGGCCTCGCCGAATCGCTTGCTCTCGTCGTAGCACGACCGCATCCCAGTCGGGTCGACGTTCCCCCAGTACGCCTCCCGCTGTGGATGCTCAAGCGGGTCGCCGTACACCTCCGAGGTCGAGGCGAACACGAGTCGCGCCCCCGTTCGCCGCGCCAGCTCCAGGAGGTTGTAGGTCCCCTGGGAGTTGACGAGCGCTGTCTCGATGGGGTGGGCGAGGTAGCTCTTGACGCTTGCTGGATTCGGACTCGCCGGGCTCGCGAGGTGAAAGATGGCATCGACCTCTGCCTCCAGCGGCTGCGTCACATCATGCTGCCGGAACGTGAATTCTGGACGATCGAGGAGTTGCCCGATGTTTGCCTGCAAGCCCGTGAGGAGATTGTCAACACACAGAATGCTGGCGCCCTCCGCATAGATGCGGTCGCAGAGGTGGGACCCAATAAAGCCGGCGCCGCCGGCGACGAGCACTCGCACGCAATCATCTCCTGAACGCTCCCGCCACCGGCATACGGGGCGGATCGTGGGAACGTCTACGCCCCCGGCGTGCTGGCGGGCAATTCTACTGTAAATGACGTTCGTGGACAGATCGGGCAGCCATGCGCCGGCGTTCCCCCCGCCTGTGATTCCAGACAACGAGGAGCGCGAGCTGTATCCACCAGACGGCTGCCAGGTCCGCGAGGAAGTATGAGTTGTCGAATGACCCGTGCACCAGGAAATCAGCGAGTATGCCGATGGATACCGCCCCTACGATTCGTTCCATAGGCGAGTCCGGGTGCGCGTACATCCGGTAGCCGGCGATAGCCCCCCAGCAGAGAAGCGCGACGGCTGCTGCCAAGCCAGGAAGTCCCAGGGCAAGCCAGAAGTGGAGCACCCAGTTGTGGGGGTGAGAGATGTTCGGCTCCTCCCATGCGTCGGGCAGCATGTAGCCGCCGCGGTATGCGTACAGAAAGTTATCGAGCCCGATTCCGAAGACCGGATGGTCCGTGAGCATGTGGAGCGAGGCCGTCCAGATCTGCAGTCGGAAGAGACCCGTCCCACTGGCGGGGTCGATGCGGCCGATCGTTCGCTCCGGTGGGAGCGTCAGGGCGGCGGCCACGGCGATGACGGTGAGACCCACGCTCACGGCCACGAGCCAGCGCCGGCCGCGCAGGGCGGCGAGCGCGAGTGCGGCAGCGCCGACGCCCAGCCACGCGCCTAGAGAGAGGCTTCGAAGGAGCGCGGTGCCGACAAGTGCCAGGATTCCCCATGCGGCAATCCCGACTGTCCGCCCGCCGCCTGCGAGCGGATGCCCGGGTTTCCCCTCGCCGCTAGGAAGGGCCGTGGCGCTCGGTGACGTCCACAGACCGAACAGGGCCAGCGCGAAGGTCACGGCAGCGGTCCGCCCCAGAAAGAGGCCGAGGTGGTTCGGCGACAGGTACGGCGCGGTTGCACGAGCTGAGAGGTCGAGGAGCGTCCCGGCGGTCGCGAGCGATCCGATCGCAACCGCGGCGGCGAGGGCGCCGGACAGCGAAAGGGCGGCGAGCGTCACGACGGTCCGACCGGGCGTCGAGAACGTCGCGCGGGCGATGTAGAAGAGCAGCACCGGCTCCAGTACCACCCAGCGGAGATCACGAAGACTCTGCTTTGGGTACTCGGTCACGAAAAGCGAGAGGAGAGCTGCCAGGAGAAATGCAGCGACCGCCCAGTCGATCGACGCCGGGGCGGGGAGACGGACAGCGGGAGACCGTGCGCCATGCGTCCCGTCGAGCTCCGTCGATTGCCCCCGGCGCGCTGTCACGTCGCCGCCCGTAGGCAACAGAAAAAAGGCGCGCGTGCCTTCACCGACCCCTCGACCGACGACAACCGCGGCGCCAACCAGGATGGCGATCTCCGCGGCAAAAAGCTCGACCCCGCCGATCTCCTTTGGGTGCAGATAGTAGGGGAGAACGAGCACGGCCGCCGGCACGACGAGCCACGGTTGAAGCCAGACGCCCACGACGTACGCGATGAGGCCCGCGACGAGCACTGGGAGGGGCGCGAGTGCGATGGCGACCACGCCGACGACGGCCAGCGCGGCAGGTGCGAGCACGGACGCAGGCCCTGCCATCCAGGCACCCAATCGGCGGGAATCCGTCCTCACCAAAGCCGCTCGCGACCCGTCGATCGCCCGGCCATCGGTGGAATCGAATGCCGGTCGACTGTGTTAGAGTCTATGGAGGCAGCCGAGGCTGGCTGCCAGATTCTGAACGGAGGGTTTGCCATGGCGGCACCGGTGCACGTGTCCGAGGGTTCGTTCGAGGACGAGGTGCTGAAGTCTCCTGAACCGGTCCTCGTTGACTTCTGGGCGGATTGGTGTGCGCCGTGCCGAATGGTGGCACCGGTCCTCGAGGAGATCGCGAGGGAGCAGGACGGGAAGGTGAAGATCGCCAAGGTCGATGTCGATGCGAACCCATCGATGACCGGCCGCTTTGGGATCGCTGGTATCCCGACCCTCATCCTGTTCAAACAGGGACAGGAGGTTGATCGGGTGTCCGGGTACATGCCGAAGCAGCAGCTCTGG
Organism: Chloroflexota bacterium; assembly: GCA_009377635.1. Classification (GTDB taxonomy): domain Bacteria; phylum Chloroflexota; class UBA6077; order UBA6077; family SHYK01; genus WHTR01. The sequence continues at coordinate 14,846 of WHTR01000038.1, read as the reverse complement.
AACAAGGTCTCTCGAAATCTGTAGGCGATCTTCTCACAGCGCAGCATCGCTCTCGGCGGGCCGGACTCGAAGAGAGGACTCCTTGCGATACGTAACTCGGCCCGCCGCGGCTCCAGCAACCTTCCGCACGTGCTTGCACGCGGTGTAGTCGACCTCGACCTGGGTTGCATGGCGAGCGGCGCTGAACCGCGCAGCCAACCGGGCGGCTCGGTCGATGTGGCTTAGATTAGCTGCGCCCCCCACTCCCCGGAGAATCACGTGTGCGCCCGGAACGCCACGGGCATGGAACCAGAGGTCGTCGGGGCGGCCGAGTCGGAAGGTGACGGTATCGTTCCCCAACGCGCTCGCCCCGACGAGGATCTCGGCGCCGGGGAGCGCCACGCGCCGATACGCTCCCAACGCTGGCTGTCCTTTCCGAGCGGGTGCTGGCGGCGTCCGCCCGCGGCGGGTCGCGTGGCTAGCGGAGCGTAGCGAATGGACGACGCCGAGGTTTTCGAGCTCGCTTCGAAGGGTCCGGATCTCTATCTCGTTCTCGGCCATCTCCACGTGTAGAGTCATCTCCTCGAGGAAGTGCAGCTCGCCCTCGACGGCAACTTGGAGCGGGGGAACGATGCGCCGAGCGTCGCGTGCGGACGTGTACTGGCGGAAGTATGCCTGAGCGTTCTCCACCGGGGACCGTGTTGGGGAGAGCTCGATCCGCCGGCCCTCGACCTCGAGCCAGGTCGCACCGGGCGTGAGACTGTAGACGTTCGCTAGGATCGATTCTCCGGCCTGACGCAGCGTGTCAGCCTCCTCGGCCGCGTGCAGCGAGTGATCGAGGCTGCTTCGCTTCCGGTGGGCCTGGCGGATGCGCGCCGAGATCGCATCCAGCAGTGGGCGCCTGAGCCGATCGAACGGCGCTGAACGCACCGCTTCCTGCACGGCGGTCTCGACGACCTCGCTCATCGTCGCGTAGCGACGGATCTCCAGGTCCGGGAATTGGCGAAGCTGATACGGCGCGAATGCGACGGGTGTGTCGTCTCGCCACGCAATGCACGGTTCCCAGAATCCCGTCCCGAGCGGCGCGACGATCTCGCCCAGCGCGCAGACCACGTCGTCCCAATGGTCAACTGCCGATACGGCGATCTCCGACGTTCCTGTGGTCCGGGCCAGCGCCTCTTGTGCGGCAAGGGGCGAGAGTCCATCCACCGTTGCGACGACCAAGCGCCACGCTGGGCCTGCCGCGTCGCGGGCGGCCTCCTCGAGCACGGCATCGAGCGTCGGATCGGCCGGATCGACCTTCAGTGAACGCGGCGGCAGCGTGTACCGAAGGTGCGGCAGCAGCGGACGACGGGGGCTGACGGACGGCGGCACGCGCACCAATGCATCCATGACCGTCCCATCCTCGTCAACTAACAGGAGGTTGCTGCGGCGACCCATCGCCTCAGCGATGAGATCGACTTCGCGGGGGAGTCCACCGTCCGGGTGCGACGCAATGTGCAGCGTGAGAACGCGTTCCAACCGTGGCTGAGCAATCGCGGCCACGCGGCCGCCGCGGACGTACTTCCGAAGGAGGAGCAGAAACGGCGTGACTCGCTCCGTGCCGCGACGCACCCGCTCGCCGGTAAGATAGATCCGGCTGTCGGTCGGGCGAAGGGACAGCACGAGAGTGCGGCGTCCGCCGCGCGCGAAGACCTCCAGTCCCACGCGCCGGTCGTCGATCGGAACGACGGCGTCGACGTGGCCCCCGAGGATCTCGCGCTCGAGCTCGTCCCTGACGGCGTGCATCGTGAGAGCGTCGAAGGTCATGTGCGAGCGTTCCGAACCTCGGCCTCCGCGGTGTGCACGCGGACATTGCATGCACACCAGAGTATACTGGCCGATACTCCTCAACCTCGGCCATCCAGCTAGCCCGACCATGAATCATGCGGGATGTCGATGAGTGGCGTGCGTCGCGGTCTCGTATTCGTGATGTCTGGTCCCTCCGGTGCGGGGAAGACCGTGGTCGCGAAGAGGCTGATCCCCCTCGAGCCGAATGTGCACTTCTGCACGACGACCACTACCCGGCCGCCCCGTCCTGGGGAGCGGGATGGCGTGGATTACTTCTTTGTCTCCGAGCAGGACTTTTTGCGGCGGAAGGAGCAGGGCGGGTTCCTCGAGACGGCACGCGTACCCCCCGACGGGGGTTGGCTGATGGGGGTCGCTCGTGACCAGGTCGACGCAGCCCTCGCCCGGGGAAGGGACGTCTTCGCCGTACTGGACGTCCAGGGAGCCCGGAGCATCCGCGCGCTGCTCCCACAGGCAATTCTGATCTTCCTCAAGCCACCCGACGTGGAGACGCTGCGGCGGCGCCTGGTCGGTCGAGCCACGGAGCCTGCGGCTGACCTGGAGCGCCGGTTGGCCAACGCGCTGGTCGAGCTGAGTCGAGAGGCCGAATTCGACTACTCCGTCGTCAATGCGGACGATCGTCTCGAAGACACGGTCGAGCAGGTGCAAGCCATCATGCGGAGAGAGCGCGGTCGCCCCGATCCGCGCTTCGCAGTTCTGGACCCGCCGCGTGGCTGGTGAGGCGGTCCGGATCGCCCTCGTCCTCGGCGGCGCACGAAGCGGCAAGTCGGCGTTCGCCCAGCGCCTTGCCGAGCAGTGGGGTGAGCCAGTGCTGTTTGTAGCCACCGCAAGCCCCGGGCTCGTGCGTGCAGACCCCGAGATGGCTGCGCGCATCGCCAGGCACCAGGCGGCAAGACCTGCGGGCTGGCACACTGTCGAAGCACCCACACAGACAGCCGAAGCCGTTCGGGGCCACGCGGCCGGTGCACGAACCGTGCTAATGGACTGCCTGTCGATGCTCGTGTCGAATCAGCTCGTCGACGAGCGCGAGCACCCGGCACGCGTGACGGATGAGGCACTGGCGGCCGCGCGTGCGGAAGCGGAGGTCGACAGCTTGGTGAGTGCTGCGCGCGACGTCCCGTGTCACCTCATCGTCGTCTCCAACGAGGTGGGTATGGGCGTCGTCCCGTCATCACCGCTGGGTCGCCTCTACCGCGATGTCCTCGGTCGGGCCAATCAGCACCTCGCCGGCCAGGCTGACCAGGTGTACTTGATGGTCGCGGGACTCGCGGTGGATCTTCGCGTGCTCAGCGGACCAGGCAAACACCGCGCGTAACAGACAGTGCGCGGCTGCCCGCGCCGAATTGCATCACATCTGACTGAGTCGCGCTCGTGGACCGATGCGGTCAGTGCCCCTGCCACTCCGCTGGGGTCAGAAGCTGGAGACGATGGCCGTCGGGATCTCGGAAGTACATACAATGCGGGTCGCCCGTACGGCCGCTCACTGCGATGCCCTCCGCCTCCAGTCGCGCTTTCACTCCCTCGTACTGGCCCGCCTCCAGCCGCATGGCCACGTGGTTCATCTCGCTATTGGGGCGGAACTCCACGCCGGATGCCTTCGCGTCGAACAGCGCGATCTGCTGGCCGTTGCCGCAGTGGAGAAAGCACTGCCGCTCGTTCTCGTGCGCGACTTCCATCCCCAGCAGGCCCGTATAGAACCGCCGCGCGCGGACGAGGTCGCTCGTGTAGAGCACCAGGTGGTCAATGCCAGTGACGTTAAGAGCCGTTTGAATCATGGCGCATCCTCCTCGTGTTGGCGCATGTCCGCGAACCCGATCACGAGACTACCGCCCGAGGTTCGCGGCGTCAAGTGTCCCGCGGGTGGACGATGTGTGGAGGCCCAGTGACCGCCCTGTCACCCCTCGGCCGTGCGCACGACCACGGCGTGGTAGCCGGTCGCACCATCCGGGAGCGTCTCCTGAACCGTGGCGACCTGCATCGCGCCGTCCCCATCCGTCGCGCGGACAAGGAGCTTGTGCTGCGTGACGTCCGACGCCGGTAGATCCCACTCAGCGAGCCAGAGCACCCAGGCGTTGGGACCAAGCGCCGGCTTCATCGTCGCCGGTGCCCACGTGCGCGCTCCGTCCGAACTGACGTCGACCTGCCGAATGCCTCGCTGCCCGGCGACCGCGATGCCGCCGATGTAGTTTCGGCCGGGGCGAAGGAACGAGCCATTTTTCGGCGCGTCGATCCGGGAGGTTGTGTTCATGGTCGCGACGTCGCTCCACCCGCGGTTCTGCCAGTATCCCTTCAGGTCGTGGTCGATGACCTCGATCTTGGTGACCCACTTGACGTTTTTCATCCCGTAGATGTCGGGGATGAGTAGCCGCGCAGGGAATCCGTGGATTGTCGGGAGGATCTCGCCGTTCATCTCGTACGCGACCATGGTCCCCGGTTGGAGCGCCTTCGCCAGAGGGATGGTGTCGGTGTAGTCGTCCGCCGCGTGGAAGACGACGTCCACGGCGCCGTCGCGGACTCCCGCCTGCCGCAGCAGATCGGCGAGCCAGACGCCGCGCCATTCGGCGTTCCCGACGAGTTCTCCACCGACCTCATTGCTGATGCACTGGAGGGTGAAGTACTGCGTTGCCGATGGCAGGCGCCGGACTTGCTCGTACGAGATGACCATTGGCCGCTCGATCAGGCCCGCGATCTCGAGACTCCAGCTCTGCTCATTGACGACGGGATCCCGGAAGACATTTTTCGACACGACGTAGAACTCGTCGTTCGGTGTGATCTCCGGTGAGAGGCCCGGCACGCCCGCCTCGATCGCATCGGCGAGGCTACCCGCCGTGCCGACGGCCGCGGTCGTGCGTGCGACCTCCGCCGACTGCGCGGAAGAGACACTCGGCGGAGCCAGGCGCTCGGCTATCCACCGAATACCGCTGACCCCCAGGATCAATCCGCCTGCCGTCAGGGTAGTGTTCCTGAGAAACCGTCTTCGGGAGGCGGCGTCCTCAACGGCTAGGACGCCCTGCGGGTTGAGGAAGCGGGTCATGCCTGCGAAGCCTGCGGCGAAGAGCGTCCCCATGATGGACAGGTTCAGGAGTGTCGCGCCGGCTCCAGCCCGCGTTGATGCGCCCAGTGCCCCGGCGCCGAACAACGGCAGGAGCACGAGCCCAAGCAACGCTGCGAGGACCACCAGCGCCGAGACGCCCTGCGCGGGTGTCCATCGACGACGCTCGTAGATCATTCCCAGCGCGCCGCCCACGGCGAGCTCCCCGACGAGGACGCTGGCGAAGAGGAAGCCCTTCGCCGCGGACCCGAACGAAGTGACCATCGCGTCGATGAGTTCCACCGGCGTGCGGCCCGCGATGCCTTCGGCGATGAGCTCCGCCGGGGACGGCCGCGCGAGAACGGCGCTGATGGCGAGCATGCCCATCGTGGCCACCGCCGCACCAACCACGCCCGCCACAAACCCCGCGGATTCGTCAGACGAACGCTGGCTATCTCGTGACATTTAACGGCTCCGAAGACGGATGCACTTCACCATCAAGTACCTACGTTGGATGGCCGGTGGCGGATTCACAGAGAGATTGTGTGCTACAATTGCCCGCACACAACCCCTTGTATGGTGCGCAGCCGGGGAGGCTGTGAGGTGAATGTCCTTGTACTCAATCAGAATTATGAGCCGCTAAACGTCTGCAACGGGCGCCGCGCTCTCGTCCTCGTCGATGGGGGCAAGGCAGAGGTCCTCGAGATCGACGGTTTAGTCCTTCGCTCCCCGACGCGCTCCTGGCGGGTTCCCTCGGTCATCCGACTGAACCACTTCATCAGGCGGCCCAGGCCACGGGTACGTCTTACCCGGCGGGAAGTCTTCCTCCGTGATCAGTATACGTGCCAGTACTGCGGTGTCCAGACGAGGGAGCTGACGCTCGACCACGTCGTCCCCAAGCACCGAGGGGGTCGCCACATCTGGGAGAATTTGGTGAGCGCGTGCCGGGGCTGCAACCACCGGAAGGGCGGGAAGACCATCGATGACGCGAGAATGATGCTCCTTCACCTGCCAGCGGAGCCAAAGGCGACGCCTCAATACATCTTTCAGCACTACCTCCGAGCCAACGAGGCCTGGCAGAAGTTCGTCCCGGCCTGACTACTCACCCAGCAGCGCCTCGCGCAGCGCCCCCTCGTTTTGCGTTGTCGTGAATGCCACGACCTCATCGCCGATCAGGATCGGCGTATCTGCTTGAGGAAAGATGGACTGCCCGTCGCGGATGATCACGGCGATGGTCGCCGGCGCCGGCAGCTTGATGTCCCGGAGTCGGTGCCCAGCGACGCCCGAGCCCTCCGTGATGACCGCCTCGACGATCTCCACGTCCGTGTGGCGCAGGCGGAGCAGCGGGATAAGGTGCTGCTGGGGAATCTCTTGCTCGATGACCGACAGAACGACGTCCGTGGCGCTCACGGTGTCGTCGATGCCCAATCGGTGAAAGATCTCGCCGTTCTTCGGATTATTGATGCGCGCGAGCGTCCGTTGGCAGTGGAAACGGACCTTCGCCACCTGGCAAATCACGAGGTTGTCCTCGTCGTCCCCAGTCACGGCGACGACGAGGTCAGCACGCTCGGCCCCCGCCTCCCGGAGGGTGGACGCTTCGTCCGCGTTGCCGACCATCATGATGCTGCCGAGGTCGGCCTCGATGTGGTTGGCACGCTGTTGGTCCCGTTCGATGACGACGACCTCGTGGCCCTGCTGAACGAGCTCCTTGGCCAGATAGTAGCCGACTTTCCCCCCGCCGGCGATGATGGCAAACATGCGGTACCTCGAGAGATGCCCGGGCTAGGTCTGTGGCCCGGTCGGGCGTTCAGAGTCGGTCGTGGCTTCGTGTCTCTCCCGCTGTCGACGACCGTTCGGATCGAGCAGATCGAGGAAGGCGCCGGCGCCCAGGACCGTCGGCGAGATCGCCTCGAGGCCGAGCGCTTCGAACGTCTCCTGGCGAAGCGGATCATAGATCCGAGTGACGACCTTCCGGACCTCAAAGATGTGTCGGGCCACCTGGGACGCCATCACGTTGCGGTTGTCGCCCTGCGTGGCGGCGGCGAAGGCGTCAGCGCGCTCGATGCCCGCGTGGCGGAGCACATCGACGTCGATCCCGTTGCCGACGAGCGTGACCCCGGCGAAATCCGGGTCGAGGCGCCGGAAGGCGTCCGGATTGACGTCAAGGATCGTGACCTCGTGCCCCGCGCGGGAAAGCTCCGAGGCGACGCGTGCCCCGACCCGACCGCAGCCCATGATGATGACGAACATCGGTGGCTCCCTCTCGGATGGCAGTGGTGGTCGTGTCCTACTTGGCGGCCATGGGTTCTCGACAGACCCACACTTCGCAAGGGGCATTTTTGAGGACGTAGGGCACGGTCCTGCCGAGGTCGAACTCGCCGAACTTTCGGCGGTAGGGAATTCCCAAGAGGACGAGCTCGGCGCGTGACTCAATGGCCTCCTCAACGATGGCCGTCCCAATGTCGCGGGCCTGTAGGATCTCCGTCTCAAGCGTCTGGCCGAGATCCTCTGCCGCGTGCTCCGCGGTATCGAGAATCCCGTCGGCCCGCTGCCGCTCCTCCGGGAGGTCCGCGTCCAGAGGTAGGGTCCGCCGAACTTCGATCACGTGAATGGCGTAGATGTGGCCCTTGGTGCGCTTTGCGGTGTGCGCTGCGAGCATGACAATCGTCGTGTCCGTCGCGTTTCCGTTGACTGCGACGAGGATCCTCTTCGCGTCGAGCATCACGCCGCCTGCTACGCTTGAGTCTTCAGCCGGCTCAAGTAACCGGGCACCACGCTCCCCCAAGGCCGCCATGTTGGCCGGCCCCGACGGAGGGCCACTGAGCCGTTCGCCGCCCATCCTAGGCGCGCTGGCATTCTACCGTTCGGGTATCCAGGTGTCAACGATCGTCTGTTATGCACCGTGGCACCGTGATATGATCGCTCCACCAAGAAATGCTGAAACGCATCGCACGCGGCGGTCGTCCGATGCTCCACTGGGTGTTGCCATGATGCTCACAAACGAGATCGTGCGTCTTCTTGTGAAAGAGCATATCGGCGCAGGGCTCGCGGAGTCCGAGATCGAGCGCCTCCGATCGCTGATCGAGCAGCAGCTCGAACGCATGCGCGAGCTGCACGAGCTGGACCTCGGCGGGGGCGATCCTCGCGCCATCCACTACGTCAACGATCCGCGGCTCGTCCCGTGAGCAGTCCCTGGAGGTAACGCACATGCGCAACGGAATCTGGATCGTCCACAATCGCGCAGGCGTCATCGCGGGCGGCAGCGTGCGACAACGTTCTTTCGGGACTCCACCACGGCAACGCGCGGGAAGACCTGCCGGATCCGGTGGAGGTGGTCGTCCGTTCGGCGATCGATAAAGAAGTTGATCGCTGCCAGCCCGCGAGGCGACAGAAGCTGCTTGATCTGCCTGAGGAATGGTCGCGCGAAGATGCCGCGCGGTATCCCGCCGTCTGCGAACAGATCGACCGCGATGTAGTCGTAGGGCCCCACGGTCTCATGGACGAAGACGAACGCGTCCGCCTCGACGATCTGAATACTCGGATGATCGAGCTCGAACGCGCTCGTTGCCAGACGGATCACATCGAGGCGGATCTCGACGCCGATGATCGGTACCGGTCCGAACTGATGCATGAGGAGATGGGCGATGGTTCCGCCGCCCATTCCGAGGATCAACGCCCGCTCGGGACAGACCTCGGGCAGCATGAGTGGCCAGTAGCCGGGCCCAAGTGGATAGCGATCCACGACGACTGACTGAACGACGCCGTCGATGAGCAGAGCGGTCTGGCCGTCGTCCTCGCCGATCCACACCCGTGGGGTTCGCCCAAGGCTATACGCGGTTGGCCGCTGTCCTGCCACCATGAGGAAGGGGGCGTGCACCTACCGGGTGCGGCGCCGGTACTTCTTCAGCATCTTTCGATACTTGTGCTTCCGCATTTTCTTGCGGCGCTTCTTGACGAGGGATCCCATGCGCGCAGATCTCCCGATGCTCCTGCGGTGTGGATTGCTGACGGGAGTGTACCGATCCGTAGGTTGCCGCGTCAAACTGCGGGCGGGTGCCAGCCAAGTACTGGTCCAAGAGCGATGCCAGTCGCCAGGAGGAGCCCGAAGCGCGCGTGAAGCCCCGCCGACCCCCGGACGCACGCGTGGAGCTGCCGGGGCTCCTCGGTTGCCAGGAACTGTCGGACGAGCCGCATCGGTGTGCGGACGGTGGCGATCGAGATGATGGCGCTCTGCGGGAGGATCCCCGTCGCCGCGGCAGCAACAACGGAGAGGTACGCCACACCGAAGAGCAGGCAGAATACTACCAGCCCGGTCCGCCGTCCGAGCACGACCGGGAGCGTTCGCCGGCCAACCTGTCGGTCGGCGGCGACGTCGCGAAGGTTGTTGGCCAGTAGGATGGACGCAACGAGGCACGCGACGGGAACGGATGCCCAGACGGCGGCGGGGGAGATCGATCCCGCGTGGATGAAGTACGAGAGGCCGACAATCACCGGCCCCATGAAAACGAACACCTCCAGCTCGCCGAGGGGGCCGTAGGCAATAGGGGCCGGGCCGCCTGTGTACAGAAAACCGGCAAGCGCGCTCGCGACCCCTATGATCAGGACCTCCGGTCCGGTGCGCGAGACGATGTGCAGCCCGAGCACCAGCGCGATCGCAAAGCAGACGACCGCGCCCCTGAACACGACGATGGGCGGGACGAGCCCGCGCACGATGGCGCCCGCGATTCCGATCGTCTCCGGCGTGTCCAGCCCGCGCTTGTAGTCGTAGTACTCATTGAACATGTTCGTTGCGATCTGGATCAGCACGGCGGACACGAGCATAGCGAGGAAGAGATCGGGCGCGCGAAACGCCCCGGATGCCACGGCAACGGCCGTGCCCACGAGTACCGGGATGATGGACGCTGTCAGTGAGAATGGTCGCGCAAGCTGCCACCACACGCGGCGCATCGACGGATGACCGCCATCCGCAGCGATCCCCGCGACGTCGCTCACTCGAAAGATCCTTGTGCTAACATGGGACCGAATTCATAGCAGGCGTGGAGGGTGTCCGTGTTCAATGTCAAGCGGATCCGATCGTGGAACGTCAACGGGACGGACCTCGACGCGATGGTCAAGTTTTACCGCGACTTCCTGGGGGGTGACCAGGGCCGCGACGCCACAATCGGCGGGGTCTCCGTTGCACACGTGACCCTAGGAGACCTGACCGTGGGTATCTTCGACGCATCAGAGGGCCCCCGCCCCGGCGTGCCGCATCACACGTTTGAGATTGTATGGCCCGGCGACGCGGACAGCGTGGTCAAGAAGCTCGAGGCGCAGGGGATCAAGGTCGAGGGCGTTCGTCCGCATCGAGAAGACGCCGGCTACTCCGTCTACGTCAACGACCCGAGCGGGAATCGGATCGAACTCGCCGCCGCCCCAGCGTAGCATCCGGCTGGCAGGCCGCCGCCGTGAATGGCGGGCCTACGATGCGAGCGGGCAGACCCCTTCCCAGGTGGCGGCTGACGCCGTTTCGGCGGGCAACTTCTTGGCAGCGGTGTCTCAAATGACAATATGTTGCAAGTGCGTGGGCAATGGGGCCAGGTAGCGGTTCGCCTGAGTGTCGAGAGACAATGGTGCCTCGGCCATGTCACTCTGTCGTCTGAGCCCAAGCGGGAGTCGGACCACTGATTGAGCGGCCGAGGACCAAGAACAAGGTCGCCACGCTCACCGCCGGCGCGGCTTCGGATACATCTCGGGACCACGTCCGGGCGCTTGCTGAGGTCGTTGATACCCATTGGAGGCGGTTGAACGATGTCCAGCAGAAGGTCGTTCACTCGGGGACAGTGGAGGCCCAGCGGCTCTACGTATACGTTCTTCTATTTGTTGCGGACCTCTTCGAGGTGATTGACCCATCTGTGCAGCAGCGCTAGATCTGCGGCTTGTTGGGGTGAGATCATTGTGGCTCCGGCCCGCGAGAGAGGCGCGTTGTAGGGACTGTCGAGAGTGAGGACCTTCTTCCCGCGCGTAGTCACTCGCTCGCAAAGCGAGCGTGGTGGTGTTGGGTCCGGCCTGCATGACAAGCAGGGCCTGACAGTTCACAAACCAGTTGGTTCCGTCGGGCCCCGGTCGCTGCTGTAATGCGACGATCGTGGTCGGTGAAGTCCGACAAGACGAGGATGCGTCCCGCTGCGATGGGTGGCCAAGCGTGCTGAGGGCGCAGCCGAACGCAGCGGGTAAGGCAGGCAATGGGTAGTCGATAGCCTCGCAGCGGCAGATCAAGGCGCTCCGGTTTCCGCCTGGGCAGGAATCGATTCGGGTTCTTGACCGAGGCTTCGCCCTAGTGGTGCGGTGCGGGCACTTTCTCGGGCGAGAAGGTGGCCGCAGTCGAACGACGGGATGGTTGAATGGCTAACCGCGCCCGTCTGTTTGGCCCTCGCACGTGGAGCGAGGCCTGTCGAATGGCAGCTATTCGCTCTAGCTTGGAGACGACGGTCGGCTCCGACGTGATGAAGGTGAGGCCCGGCAGAGCGCTCGCTGCCCCCAACTCTAAGACGATAGCGTCGAGGAACGAAGTCGATAGGACCTCGGCGTTGTCTACGTAGAGATCGACCTCATCCTCCCTGAGCAGACCGAGAAGCTTCTCCGCGGCCTGCTTCCCACGAGCCCTCGTAACTGTGCTTTCCGAAAGGGTCTCGATCCCGACTCGTTGGGCCACGCCCGTCACCTCTGCTCGTAGAACGAGAATTCGATCTGTACTCCAGGAAGATCGTACTCCATTTCGCCCTTGCGGGTCGCTCCGTCGGAGACCTGCACATATCCATCGCCGGTCGCCAGCACGAGGTGCCCCCCGGCCTCGATGATGGCATCGCGCACTTCAGTCAGGCCAGTGCCACCCTCCGCCTTGCTCGTTACCAGGGGTTCGAACGCTTGTGCCGCAGCTTCCCAGTGGGGCTGGTCCGCGAGAAATCTGTACCGTTCTACAGCGGCGAGGCGTACTCGGATGCCCACGCCACAATCACCGATCGCCACGTCGACACGTCCGGCATTCGGATACCGCTGCACCATGAACGCGGCCAATCTCCTGCCCGAGTGCTGCGCGAAGTTGTCCACCAGTTCGGCGACGAGCTCTGCGACCACATCGGTCCCCACTCGCGCTCCGCCGCTCCGCAACATCTGGAGCACGGCGCCGCTGATCTCTTCCGCCACGCCGGACCGCCGCTCGATGTCCACGATGTCGTTGAGCGAGGTCTTGTTGGTGAGCCGATTGAGATTCGCCGATGCGACGGTCTCCGCGTCGAAGTTGAACCGATCCCAGAAGTTCTGAGTTGCCAGATAGCCGCGCGCCGCACGTGCGCGGGGTCGAAGCACGCGGAAACGCCTCCCTTGCGAGTTGTGGTGACGCAGGAACATGCCGAGATAGATGAGAGCGAAGGGCTCGAAGAATGTGATGTCCGAGAGATCCACTGTCGCCGGGCTCTCCGTCAAGTCGACCTGGGCGCAGAGTCTGTCCGTGTTCACCCACGTCAAACTGGTCACGCGAGATTCTCATTCGCGCGGCCCGGTGAGCGAAGAATTGCGCCAACGTCGGCGGGCGCCAGCATCACTGCTCCGAGGTTCCGCAGGCCCACGTTGTGTGGACTTTCGATCGCGAACACTGCCTTGCCCTGGATCAGGGCCCGCTCGCACAGCTCAAGGGTTCGGCTGCTCGGCCCCGCGTGGATGACCAGCAACGCGCAGGCTAGCGCCTCGGTGCCAGCTTCTCCATGAGGGCGGCCGAATCGGTGGAGGGGATTTCACAGACAAACCCGCGGCACACGTATGCCGCTGGCCGCCCGTCCACGAGCGTGCGGTCCCGGAGGAGGGGGACGTCCTGCTGGGCCACGGTGTCATCTGGACGCGCGAGCGCGACGACGGCATTGGGGAGGTAGGCCCGACGAAGTGGCTCGACGAGCTGCGCGGTGTCTGGACTGGTTGGGTCCCCGATGATAGCCACCTCCTGGGGTGGTCCCAGGTAGAAGTCAAGTGCGCAGAGGAGATTTCCCAGGCCTGAGGGGTGCTGCCGTGCCGCCTCCGCCATCCCCTGGAGCCCGCGCGAGACGAGCCGCTCGTAGCGTGCGTCTCCGGTGAGTGCCCATAGGCGGGCGAGCACCTGACAGGCCAGGGACGTCCCCGACGGGGTCGCATTGTCCCATGTATCCCGTGGACGGGCGACGAGTCCCTCCGCGTCGCGCGCGGCATCGAAGAAAGTCTCTGCGTCCCCATCCCAGAAGAGGTCGACCATCGCGTCGGCGATGCGCCTCGCCGCGCTGTACCACTGCAGGTCGAAGGTCGCCTCGTAGAGGGCGAGGAGCCCGCCGGCGACAGCGGCGTAGTCCTCGAGGTAGCCGGGCACCTTGGTTTCCCCGTCCATGTGGACACGGAACAGGCGCCCCTCGCGCCAGAGCTCGTTGACGAGAAACGCGCCGCTCGCCTCGGCGGCGGCCCGATCGTCGGCCCGGCCCAGAACGCGGGCTGCATCCGCGAAGCTGCGTAGCATGAGACCGTTCCACCCAGCGAGGATCTTGGTGTCCGTCGCGGGTGGGACGCGCTGACGGCGCATCTCCAGCATGCGGACCCGTGCGCGAGCGATTGCGTCGTCGATCTGCGCCGGGCTGGTCGCGTGCTTTGCTGCGATGCCAGAGGCATCGGCTGGAGCGGTGAGAATACTCTTGCCCTCGAAGTTCCCCCCGTCCGTGATGCCGAAGTACGTTCGGACCAACGGCTCATCCTCGGACGCGACGGCGGCCTTCACCTGCTCGGGGGTCCACACGTAGTATTTCCCCTCGTGGCCCTCGCTGTCTGCATCCTGAGCACCGAAGAAACCGCCGCTCTCGTGCCGCATCTCTCGCTTGACGTAATCCAATGTCTGCTCCACGATCCTTCGGTAGAGCGGCGCGCCCGTGACCTGGTAGGCCTGGATGTAGGCGCCGACCAGTAGCGCATTGTCGTAGAGCATCTTTTCGAAGTGGGGTACCAGCCAGTGGGCGTCGACTGTGTATCGGTGGAACCCACCGCCGATCTGGTCGTAGATGCCGCCCCGGGCCATGTGCTGGAGCGTCGACTCCGCCATGGTGAGCGCGGCCGGATTCCCCGTTCGGTGGTACGAACGGAGGAGGAACTCCAGCACCATGGACGGAGGGAACTTGGGAGCGCCGCCAAACCCGCCATGCTGCTCGTCGAACTGTCGGACGAGGGCATCGAGCGCGTCGTCGAGGATCGACTCGCTGAGGGTGAGGGTCGGATATGAGCTGAGCGCCTGCTGCTGGATGAACGTGGCTACCCGCTCGGCCTGCTCGTGCGCCTCGCCCCGTCGTTGGCGGTACGCTTCGGAGACGGAGAGGAGCACCCGCTTGAAGCCGGGCATCCCTCCGCGGTCCGTTGGTGGGTAGTACGTTCCGCCGAAGAATGGCTTGCCGTCGGGAGTGAGGAAGACGGTCATCGGCCATCCGCCGTGCCCCGTTATCCCCTGGACGGCCGTCATGTAGATCTGGTCCAGATCGGGCCGCTCTTCCCGGTCGACTTTGATGTTCACGAACCGCTCGTTCATGACGGCGGCGGTGTCCTCGTCTTCGAAAGACTCGTGCTCCATGACGTGGCACCAGTGGCAGGCGGAGTACCCGATGCTCAACAGAATGGGCCTGTCCTCGGCCCGCGCCCGCGCCAGCGCCTCCGTGCCCCACGGGTACCAGTCGACCGGGTTGTCAGCGTGTTGCCGTAGGTAGGGGCTGGACTCATCGTTCAATCGATTTGGCATGCGGTGCTCCGTGTCGCGACGTCTTCGGGCGAGACCAGCTCTCGTGTGCGGGGAAAACGACACAGTGGGTCA
>WHTR01000038.1:0-134 GCA_009377635.1 Chloroflexota bacterium | reverse complement strand
GGGAGGAACATGGCTGCCATCAATCTGGGTCTGGAGGATGTTGTCGTTGCGCCGTCCTCCATCTGCGATGTCAACGGGAGGACCGGGCAGCTCATCTATCGAGGATTTGACATCCACGATCTCGTGGCACACAC
>WHTR01000037.1:24284-28194 GCA_009377635.1 Chloroflexota bacterium | reverse complement strand
GGCCTGTTGCGCCCCGATGACGAGGGTCGTGAGCCCGACGGCCTGGATCAACGTGCCGCGCATGCCAGCGGGGAATCGACTACCGACAAGGGACCCGAGGGTGCCGCCCGCGAGCACGGTGCCCACGTTCACCAGGGTCCCGGTCAATCGCCCCCCTCGAAACACAGCCGCAAAGTGTCATTCTGAGGCCGGAGGCTGAAGAATCCGTACCTGCAAGCGGCGGATCCTTCGCTTTGCTCAGGTTGACAAGACCCGGTTCGGCCAGCACATTCTACCACCCCGCCGCTGAATCCTCCTGTCCGGGGCCGGCAGCCGACTCCGACTTCACGCGGGCGGGCTCGGGGATACGGTCGGCGACTGCTCGCCACACGGCCGCCGCCACCGCTGGGACCGGCTGCGTGGCATCGATTGCCACCCACCGAGCCGGATCCGCTTGGACCAGCTCGCGGTATCCCTCGCGGACCCGCTCGTGAAATGCACGTGCCTCGTCTTCGAACCGGTTCCAGTCTTGCCGGATTCTCAGCTCCTCGAGGAAGGAGAGCTGGTGTTTTCTCCCCTGGGCGCGCTGCGCGAGATCACGGAGCCGTGCCAGGCCCACCTCGCTGGGGAGGTCCAGGAGCACGGTCAGGTCGGGGCGCAGACCGCCCGTGGCGAGGCGAACGAGGAGCTGGACGTCGTTCATCGGGAGACCTCGACCGAAGCCCTGGTAGGCGAGGGTGGAGTCCGAGAATCGGTCGGCGACGACGATCGCCCCGCGCCCCAGGGCTGGTCGAATGACATCGCTGACGAGCTGAGCCCGACAGGCGGAGAAGAGCAGCGCCTCGGCCCACGGGTCGATGGGCGGGCCGGCCTGCCGTACCAGGAGCGCGCGGATGTCCGCCCCGAGATCCGTACCACCGGGCTCGTGAACGGCCACGACCTCAAGGCGCGCGGAGGCGAGGCGCTCGACGAGGCGGGCGGCCTGCGTGGTCTTGCCGGCGCCGTCCGGGCCCTCGAGCGTGACGAACACTCACGCTTCCTCTGGCATGCTGATCAGGAGCCGACGAAAGGGGTCGCGCCCCTGGCTGCGCGACGTCAGGTTGTAGCGCTCGGCGATCTGATGCTGGAGCCTCCGAATGTAGGCGTTCTGCGGAGCGAGCTCCACCGCGGGGTGTCCGTGGTTCAGCACCTGGTGGATCGCGTCCTCGGCCTCTTGGAGTGCCTCATTGGTGTCCAGACCCGAAGGCACTGGTGCCACCTTGAGAACGCCCTCCTCGATCTGCGAGCCGGTGTTGCTCCGGAGCACGTAGACCGGGATGTTGGCGGCCTCGGCGTCGCGCAGCGGTTGCGGCTTCCGCCGATAGTAGTTCTTCACCGTCATGACGACGTCTGCCTGTCGCTCGTCGGGGACGACCATGGCTGGTGCGCGCTGTTGGCGAATCGCCTGCTCGATCCGACTTCGGTTGACGCCGTACGGGAAGATACGCACCGGCCGAGCCCGCGTCGGGGCCGACGTCTCCTGCGACAGGGCTGATTCGGATCCTTCCGGGGCAGGCTCCGTTGGCAGTTCCGAAGACATCTCGTCCTCGACCTGCCAGAAGTCGAACGGACGCCGCCCGCCCCGGCCCGCAGGGCCACGAGCGCCACGCTCGACTGTGGGGAGGAGGGCAAACCGCATCGGCAGCCCCTGGCCCAGCCGGATGTTGCCGCGCTCGTCGCGAGACCGGGTCTGGGGCGTCACGTGCTCGCCGCGAAGGAGGGCATCGATGACGTCCGCGAGGTTCTCGTGCACCGCCACGCGCTCGCGGTCCTGGATCTCGACCACGACGTCGAAGGTCGGCGGGGCCTTGCGCTCGAGCACCGACTTCTGGCTTCCCCGGCGCCGTGCCTCCTCGTCGCTGAGGGTGACGGTTTGAATGCCGCCGACCAGATCCGAGAGGGTTGGATTCATGATGAGGTTGTCGAGGGTGTTTCCGTGGGCGGTTGCCACGAGCTGGACGCCCCGCTCGGCGATGGTTCGGGCGGCCTCAGCCTCCAGCTCCGTCCCGATCTCGTCGATGACGATGACCTCTGGCATGTGGTTCTCGACCGCCTCGATCATGATCTGGTGCTGCATGCGCGGGGTTGGCACCTGCATGCGCCGCGCACGGCCGATGGCCGGGTGTGGGATGTCTCCGTCGCCGGCGATCTCGTTCGACGTGTCCACGATGACGACCCGCTTCTTGAGGTCGTCGGCCAGGACGCGCCCCGTCTCCCGAAGCATCGTTGTCTTGCCGATGCCCGGCCGGCCGAGGAGCAGAATGCTGTGCCCAGTCTCCACGATGTCGCGGATGATCGCGATAGTGCCGAACACGGCGCGCCCGACGCGAACGGTGAGCCCGACGATGCGCCCGGATCGGTTGCGGATCGCGGAGATCCGGTGGAGCGTCCGCTCGATCCCAGCGCGGTTATCGTCGCCGAACGCCCCGATGGACTGGATCACGTAGTCGAGATCCTCCTCCGTCACCGGCCGGTCGCTCAGGATGGCCTCTCGGCTCAGGAAGCGCGCCTCTGGATCGCGGCCGAGGTCCAGGACGACCTCGATGAGATCGGGCGTCTGCGCGTGGCGATTGAGCGACTCCCGGATGCGCGGTGGGAGCCCTTCGAGCAAGAGCGTCAGGTCGTCGACGACGACACGGTCGGTGCGAAATTCACTTCGCTGTGCCACTGCTTATTCCCCATCCCCGTTCAGCAAACGAGAAATATGTGAGGGGCGCCGCTGAACGGCATGATGTCTCATGAGTCAGCCGGGACTGGCGGGCGCGCGAATGGCGGCGACATTCGGTTGCGGCGCCCGAGATGCGAGCTGCCGAACCCATCCCGCATACGCCTCCGCCGGACGGAAGCCCGCGTGCTCCAGGGCTGCGCGCGCGGCTGTTTGGTATTCTCGCACATCGATCAGAACGGGGACCTTGGTGCTCATCAGAACGAGTGCGTAGCGCACCATCCGGTCGGCATACGCCTCGTACAGCGGATGGACCGAAAGCTCGAGGTACTGGCTTCTCTGGCCAAAGGTCACGCGCATCCAGCCTGCGACGCGAGGTCCGATCTCCCACACGTAGTCCTGCCGAGCCTCAAAGAAGCTCGGTCGCCAGAGCTTGGGTCCCCGGTACAGCGCCGCCCACTCCTCCTGGGTCATGGCCTCGGCGGCCCGCACATTCGCCGGGATCGCCGTGTTGTACAGCTGAAACAGACCTAGCTCGTCAGACCGCAGGCGCGGTCGCGCGGCCAGCGATTCTAGCCCCTCGCGACTGAAGCCGGGATCGAGGCTATACGCGATCCCCTCCGTGTACCGCTCGAAACCTGCGCGTCGGGCCGTTTCAATGCCCGGCACGTCGGCAGGCGTCTCGACGAAGACGCGCCGGGCACGCGCGGCCAGGGCGCGGTCGCACGCCCACATCAATAGCTGGACGGCGCCGTCGGGCTCATCGACGATGAGGTGCTCGACGTCCCATACGAGTCCGGATGCCCGGGCGCGGACGACGACGATCCCGGCGATGCCCTTTCCGCCGAACGCGGCGCCGATCTGCTGCTGGCCAGCCGTGGGCAAGACGAGCGCCCGGATCAGACTGACGAACGTGGGCCGCCGGCTCTCCGGCGGCGTCCGCGGCCAGGTACGTGCGGTCACGTCAGCCGGCCCATGGGCGAGGAAGGGTCCCGCGGCGGCGGCATCCGACGCGCGGATCGCCCTGATCATCATCCGGTCGCCTCACTCAGGCAACTGGCTACCGAGGCCGCTTCGCGGCGGCCGAGAGGGCACGTGCCTCCAGAGAATCGTCGCCGACTGAGCCCTGGACTCCGTCACGTGGCGACCGTCGCTCGACGAGGTCCACAAAGTATCGGTGGAACCGAAGATCGTTCGTCAGCTCCGGATGGAAAGCGAGCCCAAGGT
>WHTR01000037.1:21847-24187 GCA_009377635.1 Chloroflexota bacterium | reverse complement strand
TGCGAACCCTGGCGGACTCCGACGATCCGCCCGTCGTGCAGGCGGGCCAGCACCTCGACACCTGGGTCGACCGACTCCACAACGGGTGCTCGAATGAAGACGCCGTGGAACAGCTGGCTCCCAATGGCGGGCGCGGACACGTCCATCTCGAAGCTGTCGACCTGGCGGCCGAACGCGTTACGGCGGACCGCGATGCTGAGTCCGTCGAGGTTGCCGGTGGGATCGTCAACATCATCCGCGACGATTCTGGCGAGGACGATCATGCCGGCGCAGGTTCCCATGACGGGGAAGCCCTGTGCGATCCGCTCGCGAAGCGCTCGATCGAGGCCGTACTCGGCCATGAGCAGGCGGATCGTTGTGCTCTCTCCACCGGGGATCACGACTCCGTCGAGCCATTCGAGATCGCCGGCTCGACGGACCTCTGTCGCCTCGACGCCGATCTGCTGCAGGGCCCGGATGTGCTCGCGGAATGCCCCCTGAAGCGCGAGGACACCGATTCGCACAGCGCTACCAGCCACGTGCGGCGAGGAGCTCCTCGGGGCGCAGCGTCGCCAGGTCAATCCCGCGCATCGGCTCCCCCAGACCACGGGACACCTCGATCAGCACCTCTGGGTCTCGGAAGAACGTCACGGCCCGGACGACCGCGCGCGCGACCGCCTGGGGATTCTCGGACTTGAAGATGCCGGACCCCACGAACACGCCCTCGGACCCGAGCTGCATCATGAGCGCCGCGTCGGCGGGAGTGGCCACCCCTCCCGCGGCGAAATGCACGACGGGGAGCTTCCCGGTGCGCGCGACCTCCCGCACGAGCTCGTATGGCGCCCCCATCTCCTTGGCCTCGGCCATGAGCTCGTCCTCGGACATGCTGTTGAGCTTACGGATCTCGGCCATTACCGCCCGGATGTGCGTCGTGGCCTGCACGATGTTCCCCGTCCCGGCCTCGCCCTTCGTGCGAATCATCGCCGCGCCCTCGCCGATTCGGCGCAGCGCCTCGCCCAGGTCCCGGGCCCCGCACACGAACGGGACCGTGAACACCTGTTTGTCGATGTGATGGCGCTCGTCTGCCGGCGTCAGCACCTCGCTCTCGTCGATGTAGTCCACGCCAAGGGCCTGGAGGATCTGCGCCTCGACGATATGGCCAATGCGGCACTTGGCCATCACCGGAATCGTGACGGCCTGCATGATGCTGTCGATCACATTCGGGTCGGCCATGCGGGCGACCCCGCCCGCCGCGCGGATATCTGCCGGCACCCGTTCGAGCGCCATGACTGCGCAGGCACCGGCGTCCTCGGCGATCTTTGCCTGGTCAGAGGTCACCACGTCCATGATGACCCCGCCCTTGAGCATCTCGGCATGCCCAGATTTGACGGTGAATGACCCACGTTCCATTGTGCCCCCTCTGTACGGGACACCCGGCTTCCGCGTCAAGGGTCGACTTCCACGCGTGAGAGGGAGCCGGGTGCTCAATTCTACACATCTCTCGGCGGTGCATGCCGAGTTTTTCATGCTCCGACAGCGCGGGGTGCCTCCGGGGCATGTAGACAGCGACTATTCAGTCCAGATGAGCTCCCGCCATGGGAACTCGCGTGGCGCGACCGGCGTCCATGGAGTAGTTGCGTAGGGGCTGCGGGTGACACCGCGGCGGTTCTGCAGGGCGTGTCCGCCAGCAACACAGGAGGTCGATCAATGCCCAGAACCACGTTCCTGGCTCTCGCGGCCATCTCCTTCACGCTCACCGCGTGCGCGACGGCGGGGCCGTCGACGGTCGAGCCCGCAGTCGGGGCTTTCTCGAAGGCGGCGCCCCCGGCAGCGGACCGGGCGTCTCCGAGCGAGGCGAACGCGGGGACATCCTCCGCGCAGGTAAGCCTGCCGGGCCTCGACCGAATGATCATCGCGACCGTCCAGCTCACGGTCTCCGTTGAGAATGCCATCGACGCTTCCCGCCTGACCGAGCAGCTTGCGACGCGCTACGGTGGCTTCGTTGCGAGCTCGAACGTTCGCGACCAGGAAGAGTCGAGGGAAGCAACCGTAACGCTCCGCGTGCCAGCCGAGAACCTCACCGTGCTGCTCGCGGATCTGCGTGCCATCGGACACAAGGTTTCCGATGAATCGCGCACGACGCAGGACGTGACCGAAGAGTACGCGGATATCGAGTCCAATCTCCGGAACTTGCGAGCGACGGAGACGCAGCTCCTCAGCTTGATGGAGCGCGCCACGGGGGTCCAGGAGGTCCTCGCGGTGCAGCGGGAGCTCACGAATAACCGGGGACAGATCGAGCGGCTGGAGGGCCGCCGCCGGATGCTTGAGAACCGCGCTGACCTCGCAACGGTCGACCTGAAG
>WHTR01000037.1:0-21761 GCA_009377635.1 Chloroflexota bacterium | reverse complement strand
GGGTCAGTGGATCGCGACGGCCGCCATCTGGGCGCTGGTCTTCCTTCCGGTGTATGGTCTTCCGCTCGCGTGGCTGGTGGTCCGTGGCCGCTTCCTTCGCCGGGCCACGTCAGGCAGCCCCTGAACGGAACTGCGTCGGCTCGCCGTGCGTCTGTGAAGAGGAGATTCGAAGGGGAGGAATTCGCATGTCGAAGATCATGGCACGGCTCGGGCGTAACCTTCAGGTGGTGGGCACCACCCTCACGATCGTCGCGGTGGGGCTGCTCGCGCTCGCCCCCGTGAACGTCGCGTCAGCAGCTCCGTCTGCCCAGGAAGCGGTATCGGAGCGCCCCAGCATCACTGTCATCGGTGCGGGTGAAGTGCGATCTGAACCGGACATGGCTACTGTCTCGGTCGGGGTCACCCACATCGCTCCAACCGCCCAGGAGGCGATGGACGAGGTCAGCGCCCGCATGGCGCAGGTCATCGCTGCGGCCAAGAACATCGGCGTCGAGGACCGCGACGTGAAGACGAGTGGGATCTCGGTGCAACCCATCACGCCGCCCAGGCAGCAACCCGGCGACACGCCCCCGGAGATCCAGGCGTACCGCGCGAGCAACAATGTGACTCTCACGATTCGGGATCTGAGCCGGGCCAGCGCAGTGCTGGATGCTGTTACGAAGGCCGGCGCGAATGTCGTCAGCGGCCTCCGCTTTGGCCTCTCGAAAGAAGACGAGCTGCGGCGGCAGGCTCTCGCGGCGGCCACGGCGGATGCGGTGGCGAAGGCCCAGGCAATCGCCTTGGCCGCCGGCGTGCACATCACGGGTCCCCTCTCCATCGTCGAGGAGGGGGCGGACCGTCCCTCCCCCAAACCGACCGCACTGCGCGCGGAGCCTTCAGCGGACAGTTCACCGCCGCCGGTCGAGCCCGGCGAGCTCGTGGTCCGAGCGCGCGTCACCGCGACGTACGGAATCTGATGCGTCACCGCTGCGTTTGACCCGTGCTGCCGTGAAACGGTAACCTGATGGAGGTTGGGGAGGGCGTATGCCGATCATCAGCGAGCGGGACCGGGCGACCATTGCGCAGATGTTCGAGGAGAACCTTGTCGAGCCGGTCGGGCTCGTCTACTTCACGATCCCGAAGTCTCGGCTCTATGTGCCTGGCCGTCAGGAGTGCGAGACCTGCGACGACGTCCAGGGTCTCCTGGAGGAGATCACCGAGATTTCCGACAAGCTGACCCTGGAGGTGCACAATCTGCAGCATGAGCCGGACGTGGCGAAGCGTTACGGCGTGGATCGGGTGCCGGCGCTGCTGCTCGGACCAGACGACCGGCGCATCCGCTACTACGGCGCGCCCGCCGGATACGAGTTCAGCGCGTTGCTCCAGGACATCCAGATGATCTCGAGTGGGGAGGTGCTGCTGGAGCCCGGGACGCGCGACGCGCTCGCTGCTATTGCGGAGCCAGTCCACCTCCAGGTCTTCGTCACACCCACCTGACCGCACTGTCCCCGTGTGGCCAGTCTGGCCCACCGAATGGCGATCGAATTCGATCGAGTCACGGCGGACGTCATCGAGGCGAACGAGTTCCCGGACCTCGCGCAGGCCTACGCGGTGTCCGCGGTCCCCAAGACGGTCATCAACGGCAAGGTGGAGCTGATCGGCGCCGTGCCGGAGTCGGAGTTCGTCGCGGCCATTCAGCGCGCGACGGCCGGACCGGACGGCGCGACGCCGGAGAGCTGATGATCTACCCGACGGAGATGCGTCGGGCCTCGCGGGCCCGCTCGACGATGCCCGGTAGCAAATCCACGAAGCGAACCACGTCCGCGCGCGTGTTGTCCATGCCCAGTGACAGGCGCAGGCTGCCTCCGCCGAGGTCGTCATCGAGGCCGATGGCCCTCAGCACGTGCGAGACCTCCAACGTGCCCGAGGTGCACGCGCTGCCCGCGGAAGCTGCGATCCCCTCGGCGTCGAGGGCCATGAGCATCGCCTCACCGTCGGCACCTCGAAACGCGAAGCTTGCGTTGTTTACGAGCCGCTCCAACGGGTGGCCGGTGAGCATGGAGTCCTCGACGCAGTTCAGGACGCGCTCCACGAGGTAGTCCCGGAGGTCCATGCAGTGGGCCACGAACGCGTCCCTCCGCTCCTGCGCGATGCGGAGCGCTGTTGCGGCACCGACGATGCTCGCTGTGTTCTCCGTTCCGGACCGCATGCCCCGCTCTTGCCCGCCGCCCTGCTGCTGTGGGAGGATCGGGGTGCCACGTCGCACGAACAGAACGCCCGCGCCCTTCGGACCGTTGAACTTGTGCGCCGAGAGCGAGAGGAGATCGACGCCGAGGCGACCGACATCGAGGTCGAGGCTCGAGGCTCCCTGGACAGCGTCGGTGTGGACAATGGCGCCCCTCGCGTGGGCCAGATCCGCGATCTCCCGCACCTGCTGGATCGTCCCGATCTCGTTGTTCGCGAGCATCACGCTCACCAGCACGGTATCCGGTCGCAGGGCCCGCCCCACGGCATCGGGGTCCACGCGTCCGGACGCGTCAACGGGGACGACGGTGACCTCATAGTTCAGGTATTTGTGGAGAAACTCGCACGCGTGGAGCACCGCGTGGTGCTCGACGGCCGTCGTGACGATATGCCGGCCGCGATCCTGCGTCGCGAATGCGACGCCCTTGATGGCAAGGTTGTCGCTCTCGCTGCCACCGCTGGTGAAGATGACCTCGGTGCTGCGACAGCCGAGTATCTCCGCGACCGAGTCACGCGCGATGTCCATGGCCTTGCGCGCCTCCCGCGCCAGTGCGTAGGTGCTGGACGGGTTGCCGTAATGCGTGGTGATGAATGGCAGCATGGCCTCGACGACCTGCGGATGGATCGGCGTCGTGGCTGCGTGGTCGAAATAGATCTGAGATGGCTCGCTCACGCCTTCCCTACCGGTGCTCTGGGTGCTCAATAGATAGGATACCCTCGTTTGTGGATCCACCGCTGCTTACAACGGAGCGGGCCTCTGCTGTATTTCCGATTCTGTGCATTCGACCTTGGCGGCAGACGTATCGCACGGACGCTGATCGAGCAGGAAATGTGGCCTAGGTCAATGGCCGCTGCTGGCGTTCGGATCGCAGAAACCTTGCACGTTTGGCGTGTTGTGGGGTAAACCGCGTCCGTCTGGTTGCGCCGGGGGCGTCCATGCGGGACTGGTTGGCGAATCACGGATTCTCCATCGCGGTGGCACTCGCGGTTGGCCTGGGCATCGGTCTGTGGACCCAGGCCCAGCCGGCTTCGCAAGCGATCGAGGTGCAGCCGCGCGAGGTCGAGCCGACGTCTGTTGTCCCCGTCTACGTTCACATTGACGGTGCTGTCCTTGAACCCGGCGTGTATGAGCTGCCGACCGGCGCGCGGGTATTCGAGGCGATCGAGGCCGCCGGTGGTGCCGCGGACGACGCCGATGTCCGAGAGCTGAATCTCGCCGCTCGCCTGGCCGACGGCCAGAAGCTCGTCATCCCCACGCACCCTCCGCCTGAGGCGTTGGAGAACGACTCCGGAAGCAACGTCGGCGTCGTTCAACCGACAGTGGCGCCCGCCGGCGGAACGGCGACGGAGCCACGGATCAACATCAACACGGCGACCGCCCGCATCCTCGAGACGCTCCCTGGTATCGGCGAGGTGACTGCCCGGAAGATCATCGACTACCGAAGCGCCAACGGTCCCTTCACCCGCATCGAGCAGCTCCAGGAAGCGCGTCTCGTGAACGCGCCGACGTTCGAGCGCATCAAGAGCCTCACCTCGGTGGAGTAGCGACGTTCGTGCGCGCTATGCCGCCGCTCACCCTTCGGCCTCCGGTGCCGGTCCTATGCGGCCTCTTTGCCGCGGGGACGATCTGCGTCGCGGGGACCCCGGCCGGACTGGCTGGGATGTGGAGTGCTGTCGGGGCTGCGGCAGCCCTCGGAGGAGCTGCCGGCGGGGCCACGGCGCTCGCCCAGCGGCGGACGCCGAGCGCGCTGCTCGTCGGCGCGGCCGTGCTCGGACTGGGCCTCTGGCGCGCGGCCGGCGCCTCCGGCGAGCCGATCTCGCCTTGGACCGACGTACCGACCAGTCCTGTCTCACTCGTGGCGATTGTCGACGCGCCGGCCGAGACGCGGGGCGCGTCCGCGACCGTCTACGCGCGGGCGGAGCGTGTCGAACGCCCGGAGGAGCTCGCACACCCCGACGGCCGGGTGCGACTGGCCCTTCCCGCGCTGCCGTCGATCGCTGAAGGGGACCGGGTGGAGATTCGCGGGCGCTTCGACCCGGTCGACGCCGCTTCGCCGGAGGGGCAACGCCTCCTGGGCCAGGGAGTGGTCGCCACGTCGACGTTTCCGGACGTGCTGCTCATGGGTCGGGTTGAAGGCAACGCCGTCGAGACGGGCCTCGACCACGTGCGCGCGGTCCTGCAAGGCGCGGTGCGGCAGGCGCTTCCCGAGCCGCAGGCGGCGCTGCTCAGCGGCCTCCTCGTCGGCTCGACTGCCGACATGCCCGAGGGCTTCCGCCAGGCGCTCGTCGCCTCGGGAACGACGCACATCGTCGTCGTTTCCGGCTACAACATCACCCTCGTGGCAGCGGCGCTCCATGGTCTCGTTCGGCGGTGGTGGCTCCCGCGCGCGATCGTGCCGTTCGTCGGCGTGTGGACTTTCACATTGCTGGCCGGTGCCGCCCCGCCCTCGGTGCGCGCCGCGCTGATGGCGACGGTTGCGTTGCTCGCCGCGCGGACTGGCCGCGGCGCGGATGCCCTGGCCGGCCTCGCGTTGGCAGCGGCGGCGATGCTCGCGCTCGACCCCCGGCTCGTCGTTGATCTGAGCTTTCAGCTGTCGGTGCTCGCGACGTTCGGGCTGGTCACGCTGCAACCCCGAATCGCAGCGCTCGCGCCGTGGCTGCATCCGTCGGCGCGGGAGCCGGTCGCCGCTACGCTGGCGGCCGGGCTGGCGACCACGCCACTCCTCGCTGCCACGTTTCATCAGGCGTCCCTCGTGGCGCCCGTCGCCAACGCGCTCGTGGCGCCCTCGATCCCCGTCGCGACGATCGGCGGAGCAGTCGGAGTGCTTGCGACTTTGGCGTGGCCTCCGCTGACCGCAGCGATCGGACCTATGCTGCTGCTGCCCACGGGTTTCATCGTGGCGGTAGTGGAGGGGGCGGCGTCGATTCCCGGGGCGATGGTCCCTGTCGGCGAGATGCCCTTCATGCTGGTCGCGCTCTACGGGCTCGCGCTCCTTGCCTGGGCAGCACTCCCGACGCCGGAAGGACGGGACCTGCTGGCCGCACTTCGGTCCTCCCCCATCGCCGGTCCCCTGGCGGCGGCGGCGAGCGTCGTGCTGGCGATCGGGCTCATCTTTTCAACGGGCGTCGCCGGGTCATCGCAGCCGTTGGCGCTCAGCGTGCTCGATGTCGGGGAGGGAGACGCCGTCTTCGTGCGAACGCCGGGGCAGCGGACGATGCTGATTGATGGCGGCCCGAATCCGACGGCGCTCATGGCCGCGGTGGGGCGTCGAATGGGCATGCTGGAACGGAGTCTGTCCATCGCAGTGCTGACCCGCGCGGACGCGGACCGGCTACCGGGGGCTGTCTCCGCCGTGGAGCGATACCCGCCCGGACTCGCCATCGGACCGCCGGAGGGATCGACGTTGGCGCTATACGAGCGGTGGGGCGCGGCGATCGCCTCGGCCTCCGCTCTGAACGTCGATGGCCCAATGGTCATCGAGATCGAGCCCGGGCTGACCGTGGAGCTCCTCCCCACGGGTCCCCTGGCCGCGACGTCGAGCGAGGGCGGTCAATTCCGGCGGACGCTGATTATCCGAGTCTCCTACGGCGCCTCCAGCATCCTCGTTGCACCGTCGCTGACGCCGAACGCCGAGGAGACCGCCATCGCGTCGGGCGGGACGTTGCGGGCCGACGCGCTGGTCGTGCCCCGCCACGGCGACGCGACCGGCCTCAACCAGTCCCTCCTCGAAGCCGTGCAGCCGTCCGTGGCCGTTATATCCGTGGGGGCGCGAAACCACTCGGATCACCCGGCGTCGGAGGTCCTCGCTCTCCTCGGTGGAATCCCCACGTTCCGGACGGACCTGCACGGCACCGTCGAGGTGCGCGCCGACGGGCAGCACCTGTGGGTTGTGCCCGAGCGCGGGTCGCCGTAGCGGCGACGACGGGATATGCGTGCTCAGCGTGCGTCAGTCACGCTGGAGTGGCGCGTAGGCGACCGAGAGCTTCTTCACGCCCTTCCCCTCGAAGGCGACGGTCACCTCCTCGTCGCCTCGTACGAGCGCGCTTTCGACGACGACGCCCGCGCCAAAGGCGGGGTGAAACACCCGGTCGCCGGGGAAGAACTGCTGCTCAATGCCGGTGGTCGCGGTCTTCGTGTCTGACGCTCCATCGGCGGTGGCGGCGGCACGCCGGGAAAGGACGGCGCGCGGCCCGAGGCTGGGTTGGCGGGTCAGCTCGAGCGGAATGTCGCTGAGGAACCGTGATGGCTGGTTAAGCATGGAGCTTCCGTAGAGCATCCGCCGGTACGCATAGACGAGGTACAAGCCGCGCATCGCTCGGGTGAATCCGACATAGACGAGGCGCCGCTCTTCCTCCATCTGCGACGCGTCGTCAATGGAGCGCGAATGAGGACAGAGGCCCTCCTCCATACCGACGATAAAGACGAACGGGAATTCGAGCCCCTTCGCCGCGTGGAGGGTGATGAGCGTGACGCCGTCTGCCTCCGGATTGTAGGTGTCGATATCCTGGACGAGGGAGACGTCCTCGAGGAGGGCAGCGAGTCCCAGGGGTGGGGTGATCTCTGCGAAGTCGCGTGCCTTGGTCCGAAGCTCCATGAGGTTCGCCCAGCGATCCTCCCCCTGCTCCGTTCCGTCGCGGACGTACTCGGCGTACCCGGACTGCTCCAGCAGCACATCGAGCACGTCGAGGGGCGGCGATTCATGCGCCGCGATGTTGAGGGTCCGGACGAGCCGGATGAAGCCGCAGATCGCGTTCCGGGCGCGGGGCTGGACGACCGGGTTGGTCTGCCCTTCGCGTCCATCGGCGATCGCCTCCAGCGCGTCCATGAACGCCAGTCCCTGGCGCCCGGCCCACCGCTGGGCCTCGGCGATGGTCCGTTCCCCGATGCCCCGGGGCGGCACGTTCAGCACGCGCGCCAGACTTACCAGGTCGTGCGGGTTCAGGGCGAGGCGGAGGTAGGCGAGGATGTCCTTCACTTCCTTGCGCTCGTAGAAGCGCACGCCTCCCACCAGCTTGTATGGCATCCCGGACCGAACGAACGTGTCCTCCAGCGGCCGGGACTGGGCGTTCGTCCGGTACATGACGGCGATGTCGCCGTGGCGGGTCTGCTCCGCACGAACCAGGCGCTCGATCTCGCGAATCACGAACTGCGCCTCGTCCTCCTCGTTGTACGCCTCGTGGACCACGACGGGCCGCCCCGCCTCGTTCTCGGTCCAGAGCCGCTTCTCTTTGCGCATCAGGTTTGCGCTGATGACGGACTGCGCAGCGCTCAGGATCGTCTGGGTCGAGCGGTAGTTCTGCTCAAGCATGACGACCTTGAGATTCGGGAAGTCCGTTTCGAAGTTGAGCAGGTTCCGAATGTCCGCCTTCCGCCATGAATAGACGCTCTGGTCCTCGTCGCCGACGACGCACAAGTTCCGATACTTCTGTGCCAGAAGACGGACGAGCCGGTACTGCGCGGTGTTGGTATCCTGAAACTCGTCGACCAGGAGATAGTGGAACCGCTCCTGATAGGCCTCCAACACCTCGGTTGCCTCGCGGAAGAGGCGGACGGTCTCCATAATGAGATCGTCGAAGTCGAGCGCGCGGTTATCAGTCAGGGTCTCCTGATAGCGACGGTAGATCGTGGCGGCGCGCTCCTGCCAGGGGCCGCGCGCGTGCTCAGCGTACTGGCGGGGCGAGATCAGCTCGCACTTGGCCGCGGAGATTGTGGAAAGGAACGAGCGTGGTGGGAACCGCTTCTCGTCGATCTCCATGTCACGGAGGATGCGGCGCACCAGATCCACCTGGTCCGCGTCGTCGAAGATAGCAAATCGCGGGTCGATGCCCGCCGACGCTCCATCGCGCCGCAGGATGCGCGCGCACTGAGAGTGAAACGTCCCGACGGCGAGACCTTCCGCGCCGTGTCCAAGGAGCGTCTCCAGACGCTCGCGCATCTCCCGCGCGGCCTTGTTGGTAAAGGTCACCGCGAGGATGTTCCAGGGTGGGATGCTCTCCCCAAGGATCAGGTGGGCGATGCGGTGGACGATCACGCGTGTCTTGCCGGAGCCGGGACCAGCGATGACGAGGAGCGGTCCGTGGACCGAGAGGACGGCGTCGCGCTGAGCGTCGTTCAGTCCGTGGGTGTAGGCTAATTCGGACTCTTGGAGCATGTGGGATTATACGGATGTGGATGACCGGACATGACCCGCAGTCGGCGCGTGGCGTGCTCTGAGCGCGACCCGGGCGAAGGTCGCCGACGCGGGGATAGGAGGAGCTGGATGGGAGTGGCGCCGAGCATCGGGGTCATCGGGGCGGGAATCCTCGGCCTCACCGCCGCGCTCCGCTTCGTGCAGGCCGGCGCGCGGGTCACCGTGATCGAACGGGAGGATCAGGTCGGTGGTCTCGTGACGTCCTTTCAGATCGGCGGAAGCCATCTCGAGCGCTTCTACCACCATCTTTTCCGCTCCGACCGGGACATCCAGCGCCTCATCGCCGAGGTCGGTCTCGCCGACGATCTCATCTGGGCCCGGCCGGACACCAGCTCCCTCTACCGGGGACGCATCCACAGTCTCGACTCGGCCCTCGACGTACTGCGGTTCGCCCCGCTCCCGCCGGCCGAACGCCTGCGCCTCGGCGCGTGCCTCGCCTATCTCAAGCTTGAGCCCAACTCCCGGCGATTCGAGGGACAGACCGCGGCCGCGTGGATCAAGCGGTGGATGGGCCCGGAGGTCTATCGTGTGGTGTGGGGGCCGCTGCTGCGAGCCAAGTTCGGGGACTACGCGGAGCAGGTGGCCATGCCATGGTTCTGGTCGCGGGTGCACCTCCGCAGCCAGAGCCTGGGCTATGTTCGCGGCGGGTTCTATCGCCTCTATCAGCGCCTTGGGGAGGTGCTGGAGGAGCGTGGGGCGAACGTGGTTCTCGGCACGGAGGTCCACGCGATCCGGTCCGTGGGCGAGCGTGTGTCGGTGGAAACGTCATCTGGCGACTATGCCTTCGACCGACTCCTCGCTACCACGCCGACTCGCGTCTTCATGCGCCTCGCCCATGGATTACCCGAGCAGTACTGCCACCGGTACGACTGGGGCGACACCTATGGAGCGCACATGGTGGTCCTCGGCCTCAAGCGCAAGTTGCTCGACGGGGTCTACTGGCTCAACATCCATGACGCCGATTACCCGTTTATGGCCGTGGTCGAGCACACGAACTATCTGTCACCGGCGGAATACGGCGGTCTGCACATCGTCTATCTGGGCAACTATCTGCCGATGTCTCACGAACTCTTCCGTCGACCGGACGAGGAGGTGCTCGGCAGATTTGTCGCCGCCCTCCGCGGCATCAACCCGTTGTTTCACGAGGATTGGATCGTTGAGTCGCATGTGTTCAAAGCGCCGTTCGCGCAGCCCATCGTCACCGTCGAGTACCCTACCCATATTCCGCCCCACGAGACTCCGTTGCCGGGCGTCTACCTGGCCAACATGTTCCAGGTCTACCCTGAGGACCGGGGCCAGAACTACAGCGTCCGGATGGCGAACCGCGTGGCGGCGCAGATCCTCGCCGCTTCTTCAGGCGAGCCGTCGGACTGGAAGTTCGGAGGCCGGGCGCAGTAGACTTGCGGCAATCGTTGGGGGCGGGAGCATGGAGCAGGATCGGCGCCAGCGGATGATCCTCGTCGTCGAGGACGATCCGGCGATCGCGGAGATCCTTCGCATCTTTCTAGATGACACGGGCTGCAGGATCCGCAACGCGACCTCCGGCCGCGAGGCGCTCGAGGTGGCGCGGTCCGAGCAGCCGGACGTGATCACGCTCGATCTCGCCCTGCCGGATATCGACGGCCAGGACGTGCTCAGCCAGTTGGAGTTGGACCCGGTCACTTCCGCGATCCCCGTGATCGTCGTGACGGGGAAGGCGTATGAGCAGAAGGACGGTGAGCGCGTCGTAGCCATCCTGCCGAAGCCCTTCGATGCCGCTGCGCTCGACGCAGCCGTCCACCGCGCCCTCGCGATCGGCCCCGGCAGCGTTGCCGGCCGCTGACCCGAGGCGCCTGCGCTCCGCTCGCTAGCTGACGGACCCGACTGACGACGTGAGCGCCGGCCGAAGCGGACGGAACGGGTGGACGAGTTGGAGAATGATATTCTCGGGCACCGTCGACCCGATGATCCCGAAGCGCTCCGGCTGCGTGCCCTCGGGCATGAAGAACGTCCCGAAGAGCAGGTCGAACATCGGGAGCAGCGCGGCGAAGTTCTTGTTCAGGCCCTCCGTCTGCGTCGTGTGGTGCCACCGGTGAAACGCCGGGCTCGCGACCGCGAAGCGGAGCGGTCCGTAGGTCCAGGGGACGTCCGAATGGACGAAGAGGGCGTAGAACGTGAAGAAGGGTACGGCGATGCCCAGCGCCGACGCGTCGAAGCCGAGGAGGACGAGCGGAATGACCTGGACCACCCGCGTGCCGAGATCATTCAGCGGGTGTACACGAACAGACGAAAGCCAGTCCACTTTGATCGATGAGTGATGGACCGAGTGGATGCGCCACAGCAGGCCGTCGCGGTGAAACGCACGGTGCATCCAGTAGGCAACGAAGTCCAGCAGGATGACCAGCTCGACTGCCTGAAGCCAGCCCGGCTGCTGTCGAACCAGGGTGTCGCGCTCCAGAAACGCCGTCACCGCTTCTCGGTTGAGGGCCACGCCGGACGCGAGTGCCAAACCAACGGCGACAACGATGACGGCCGTGCTGGAGATCGGCTTCGTCAAGAGCGCCGTGACAAACCAGTACAGCACGTCCGTTGCGAGTCCTGGTCGTCGACCGGGACGACGCGGGGAGACTTGGCGCTCGATGAAGAAGAACAGGACGGAGAGGACCACGAGCGCGATGGCCACCGAGACGATGTCGCCCATTCCTCACAGCCGCTCGTTCGTGGTAGGTCGACGATCGGTATCGTCTCCCTGCGAGCCATTATGCCAAACCGTATCAGCCTCGGCTGCCACGCCGCAGGCTCCCGCCACGTGGTAGAATTGGCATACGCATGGGCTCGTGGTGTAGCGGCCTAACATGCCAGCCTGTCACGCTGGAGATCGGGGGTTCGAATCCCCTCGGGCCCGCCAGTTCATAGTCGCTGGGGCGCCAGTTGGCAGCACCGCTGCACTGGCGCCTCCCGTTTGTGCAGCAGCCACCTCGCAAGGCCCGGCCGTTCGCGCGGTGCCGGGGCAATTCATTATGCAACCAGGAACCGGCTCCGGCCTGTCATTCCTGATGTTGTTCACCAGCGTGCTGACTGGGTTGGCCGTGAGTGAATCGGTGTCGCATGGCATGGCAAGTGGGAGCACGACGGCCGGGTCGGCGACGGCCGGGTCCAGGCACCGATGCCCAGCGCGTGCGTCTGGGGCAGGACCCGCGCGTCAACGAAGCGAAGTGCATCGAGCGGCAGTGGAAGGGGGAACTTCGGAGTCGGCGGCCGGAGATTGATGCGGCGCTCTCAACGTGGTACGAGGCCACGCCCAGCGTGCAGCAAAGGCGGTCTGACTAGGCGTAGACTGGGATGTGCTCCACCTCGAACAGCTTCACCAACTGATCGTGGGCGTCCGGTGTGAGGCCCGGCAGGTCAGAGATGTCCACCCCGTGGTCGGTGCCGAGGAACTCGATGCCCAGCACACGGCCCTGCTCGTCGTAGTCGATGATGCGCTGTGGGTCCACCGGCTTTGTGTGTGCGGCGTGCGTTGACTCATCCCCCCTCACGTACACGTAGGCCGCGTGGACCTGCCGATCAATTTCAAGCTTCATGATGTCGTGTCCTCGTCAGGCATCATGGACCGTCACAACAACGTGCGGGGTCACATCTTCGGCAATCACAACCTTGATCCACCGGTCGCCAGTCCATCCGACGTACTCCATATCTCCATCGGCACGGGTCACCCGGACATCCCAGCCGGAGATCACGTCCTCAATCATCCCCTCAGTGATCCGGCGCTGCCGTATCCGCTTTTGCGCGTGCCATGAGTGCGTCAGGCCTTGATTCATACTAGCACGCTTGCCCAGCCGGTGAATAGTCGCGCGTCATTTCCTGGCTACCATCGGATTCGCCGAATTGCCCGTCTCGCGGTTCGGCGGGCCATGTACCCGGTGACACCCTTCGGGCCACGCCGGGCGGCACGGATGAAGAAGTTCGCGGCCAGCAGCCTGAGGAACCAGCGCGCCGTGCAGCCGTCATTGGAATAATGGCGCGCGTCCGTCGCGAACGGATGGAGAAGCAGTGGTTCATGAGGTTCCGAGTGTGGCGTGGCAACAAAACGGAGCTCGACGCGCCCGGTATCGTTCGCGAGACGCAGATGGTCTTACGCGTATATAGACGGCGGGCGAGCGCTCGCCGGCTTGACCGCGCCGTGTCGGCATGTCACACGATCAGTAAACACCGGTGGACGGTGGTGCACACCGGTGGGGGTGGGGAGGGGGTCCCATGGGCGATACGTTTGATTTCGAGCCGGAGAAGCTCCAAGAGCTGGTTGTCTATATCGCCGAGCAGTCGCAAGTCGACCCGGGCTTCGGCGCCGTAAAGCTGAATAAGATCCTGAACTTCGCTGACTTTTACGCCTACCGGAAGCTGGGAGCGCCGATTACTGGCGCGGACTACCAGAAGCTGCCCGACGGGCCGGCGCCGCGCCAGTTGCTCTCCGCCCGCGCCAGACTGCTCCAGGACGGGTCCGTCATGCTCGAGAATCGGCCGGCGTTCAACCACGTGCAACAGCGGGTTGTTCCGAAGCGCTCGGCCAAGCCTGTATTGAGCTCGGAACAGCTGCAGGTTGTGGACGAGGTCATCAAGGCGCTGTGGGGGAAGACGGCTCGGGAAGTGAGCGACCTCTCTCACGAGGAGCCGGGCTGGCTCCTCGCGCAAGATTACGAGACTATCCCGTATAGGACTGCGTGGCTTTCGGCAGAGCCGCCGCCTCAGGACGTCATTGAGCGGGCCAGGCGCGTGGCTGCCGAGTATGCACCCCCCCGGTAGGCCGCCGTGCGACGCGGAGGATGGCGACGCGTTCTTCCGGCGGAAGGCCGAGGAGTTCGCGGGCTCCCTCGAGCGCGTGGACGAGATTGTCTCTGCCCTGCTAAATGACCTCCTCCGAGACCTGAGCATCGGGACACCCATCCCAGGGGCCCCGGACTGCTACGTATTGATGCTCCGATCCGTGCCGCCGATCGCGCTGGTGTACGCGGTGGAGTATCGTGGGGCGGGATGTGTTGTCCGATTCCTCGTCACAAAAACCTCACCGCCCGTCCGTACGTGCTGGCGGAGATGCTGGACATCGTGCCATTGATTCGACGTCAGCGGTTTCGACGTGGGAAACAGAAGCATGCCGATCTCATCCTCCAGGTCTGGCCCTGCGAGGACGTCTGGACCGCCCCACACACTTTCATTCCACGTAAACACCCTCGGATGCGGCGCAAGGAGCCTCGCCTTCGCGACTCGTTTATCTCCAGATAGCTCGCTGAGCATGGCGTTGGCCCGCTGAAGCGTGAGCTTTCCTTCCGCCGCCCACAACTCGAGTTGGCTGAGATGTGAATCCCCATCCCTCGCGTTCACGCAGCCGGTGTCGAGCGTCAAGCCCCGCGGCGGACCGAAGTCCTTCCAGGCTGATAGCGTGAGCGGACAGCCGCAGTCGGGGCAACGTGGGGCATCCTTGATGTCTGCATTGCCACATCGCACGCAAGCGAGCATCATTTCCTCCTGCCCTGCGGCCCGCTTCTCCAGAAAGAAGTCACAACAGCTTGGCTGGGCAATCGGACGCGAGTGTATCCGAGTTGCGTCGGGGAGTTAGTCCGTGGGAGGCACTTAGGGCGTTGGGTGGCGTCTAGACATTTCTGCACGTGCACATGCATGCGGGAAGACGTCGCGATTGCGAGCCATTGTTGCGCCGTGTGCTGACCTTAGTCTGGTAGATGGAACGGGAGCGCCGACCAACAGACCTTCGTACGAAATCGTCGGGAAACTGAACTGGTACTGACTCGGCTCCCTCTCGCAGTCAGCGAGCACCGGCCCTCCTACTTCCTCGATGGCTCAACCGTGTTGCATTGTGCAACATTTCAGTTCTGTCCGCTTCGCCTGCCGTGATGAGACGAGCGGGCGGTGGCTCCGCCTCACATGCCAAGGTACCTCTGAAGGTCTCGGTAGAAGTTCTCATGAGGAGCCACATCGAGTAGCTCAACGCAGTTGCTCTCGTTGTCGAACTGGTAGGCCAAAAGCAGTTGCAGGCGTCCGACCTTGATCTTGACGACACGCACGGAAGCAAGCGCACCGGACTTCTGCTCTCCGGATAGGGGATTGGCAAGGACACCCCGCACAGCATTGTCGATGGCGTGTTGCGCTGGGGCGGGAAGCTTGCGCTTTGACTTCCGAAACCGGGGCGCCGCGAGGAGCTCGCGGTCTGGTTGTTGACCGCGAACCCCCTCATGCGGATTCAATCACGCCCCACTGATACGGCTCGCCAAGGCCCGCCCGCAGCTCCTCCTGCGCCTCCAGAATACCCTGAATCGTGGAGAGCGGCAGGTCAGGATTGTCCTCGGCGATGAGGGCAATGTGGGCGTAGTGCTTGATCTGGCCGGAGACGGAGCGGTGGTGCGCCGTCGCCCTGGCTCGGATAAGCGTAAGCAGCGGCTCCTCCCCCGCACCAAAGCGCACGGGGACCGGAGTAGTAGCCTTTCTCGAACTGCGCGCCATCGGGTTTTCCCTCCCATTGTGACTACAATGTATCCAAACATGCGACTCGCTGTCAATAGTCTCCAGCCGAAGGCCACGGTTGATTTTCTCGCCGGGCGGTGCTATGTTCGCCTCGATCGGACGCGGCGCACGGCTGAACGCACCCGGCATCGCACGGGAGTTCTCCATTGCGCCGACCAAGGAGAAGGTCGAGGAGATGGTCCACGAGGTCTTCGGTCGGGATCATGCGAACGCGTATGATGAGCGATTCGAGCACCCGCGGCTCCGGGAGCTCGAGCGGGAGCGCTTCGCGGTCCGGACGTATGACTCCATGGGCGCGCTGAGCCTCGACGAGGTCGCGGGGAGCCTCAATCCTCTCTCGCGCGAGGTCCTGCCGGCCGTTCGGCAGGCGTAAGTCGCAACCGACGCATCAGAGATGAGTCATGGGGAGGGTACGTTATGTACCGGGCAACGTTGCAGGAGGTCCGATTTCCCGGAGGCGGCGGCGATGTGCAAGCGTGGATTGCCCGTCCGACGCAGCCAGGTCAATACCCGGCGATCGCGATGCTCCACGGCCGCAACGGTCCCAGCGACAGCTTTCGGGATGTCGCGGTGCGGTACGCGGAAGAGGGCATCGTCGGTCTCGCGGTCAACTACATGACCTTCGGGCAGGACCCTTCGACAGACGAGATACTCCGCAGCATCGCAGGCGCGTTGGATTACCTGAAGGCTCAGCCGGATGTAAAGACCGACTCCATCGCGCTGAGCGGGTACTGCAAGGGTGGCGGGCTCACCTACCTTGGGCTAGGCAATACGTCCGGCTACGCGGCGGGCGTCGTCTTTCACGGCGGCTTGTCGCAGCAGAATGTCGAGGCGGCGCTGCGGGCTGATGTGCCGATGATCATCCTGCACGGCGCCTCGGATCAGGCCGTCTCCATCGACGGAGTGTATGACTTGGCGAAGCAGCTCAACGACCGGGGCAAGCGGTTCCAGCTCAAGGTCTATCACGGCTGCAACCACGTCTTCACGATGCCGGGGAACGCGCAGTACGCTCCCGAGGCCGCGGACGACGCCTTTCGGGAGGCCGTGACGTTCCTGCGCAGAACCTACGGACTTCCCCTTGCGAGCGTCGGTCCGCTGGTCCCGGAGGCGGTCAGCGCGTGAGGCCGGTCGGGCCTGGACAAAGCGTGCGCCTCACCCCGCCTCGCGCCCGGGATCTGCTTGCTATTTCGGGAGATACATAGGCCTTGGGGCCCACCTGGAGCGATGAAATTGTCATGCTGAGCCGAAGGCGAAGCATCTCGGTTAACAGAGATCCCTCGCTCACGCTCGGGATGACATTCTCATGGGAGACGCACCTGAGGTTGACTCTCGGTCCGGAATGACACCGGGGAACACACGCTCACGCGATCTCGGCCAGGAGCTGCTGCCACGCGTCGTGCTCGCGCCGGGGCTGCACGAGTGGGGCTGAACGGAGACAGTGCTCCCGCAGCTCTTCGTAGAACGCGCGGTCGGTCTCCGCCCGGCCGAGTAGCTCTGTCAGCGCTGCCGTGTCCTCAGCCGGAAAGTAGCCGGGGTAATCCTCTCCGAGCGTGCCGACCAGCCCGCTGATGCGCGAGGCGACGACAGGCGTCGGGGCAGGCTGGGCGAGAGACTCGCACAGGACGTTCGAGCTCCCCTCCATGAGCGAGCTGATGGAGAGCAGGTGGCTCGCGGCCAGTATCTGGCGGGTCTGCCAATGTGGACGCCCCCCAAGCCACCGATAGCGCGGATTGCTCGCGGATTCCTGGAGCGCCCACGCCTCCACATCCGGGCTCAGCGCGTTCCCGACGTGCACCACCTGGACGCGGGAGGACGCCGGGAGCTGGCGCGCGGCGAGCGCGGTGCGGAACGGATCCTTCTCGGGCCGGAGGTGGCCGATGACGGCTACACGGAACGATGTCCTCGGCTGCTCGACCGCGGCGCGCAGCGATGGCGCTGATTGGTAGATGACCCGGGTTTTCGCGCGAAGGCGCTCGGGAAGCTCGCGCATGCCCATCTCCTGGAGCACGACGAGGTGTGTCGCCAGCTCGAGCGATCGCTGGGCTTCGGGGTCGGTCTTAATGTCGCGATAGAGGTCCGTCCCGGTGAGCACCACGATCACCGGGCGGCGAGGATACCGGGTGGCGGACTCCTGGATTGCCGCGGCGTTGCGCCGTGCGTGGAGCATGACGACCGCGTCGCACGGCTTGCTGTCGTACGTCGTGTCGACGGATACCCGGTGACCGAGCTTCCTCAGGATGGTGGCGTACCGGTCAGCGGTCACCACGTTCCCGGTGAGGGTCTCCGGCACGGAGGGCGTGACGATCTGGATCTTCATCCGCTCTTTTTCATTGCGCGGTCACACGTGCATCCCGTCGGCACGCTCCTGCGCGGGTTTCAGCGTGGATTCCGATTAACTCCGGAGCGCGCAGGTGCGGAAGCCAGCCCACACGTCGCGTCGGTCCGGCGTGTAGAAGTTGCGCCACGTGTTGCGGATCAGCCGCCCCCGCGTCGTCCAGCAGCCACCCCGGAGCACCTTGTGGTCCCGGAACCACGGCTCGGAGTACTCCTTGTAGGGGTCGATGCGAAAACCCGGGTACGGAAGAAACGTCGTCGCGGTCCACTCCCAGACGTTCCCGATCATCTGCCGGCAGCCGAAGAAGCTGTCCCCCGCCGGGATCGCACCGACATCTACCGGGCCGAGACCCCGCCAGTCGAGGTTGGCCCGCTCGGGCGTCGGCGGCTCCTTCCCCCATGGAAAGCGGCGCTTGGCCCAGCCCCCGCTGCCATCCGGCTCGGCGGACGCCGCCATCTCCCACTCCGCCTCCAGCGGCAGCCGCCGCCGGGCCCAGTTGCAGTAGGCCTCCGCCTCGTACCAGCAGACGTGGAGGACCGGGAGGTGCGGCTCGAGGGGCGCGTACGTATCGAACGCCCGCCGGAGCCAGCGGCCGGGCGCCTCGCGTCGCCAGTACGCGGGGTGCTCGGCGCCCGACTGTTCGCGCCAGCGCCAGCCCTCGCCGCTCCACCACCGCTCTTGAAGGTACCCTCCGTCGTCGACGAAGGCAGCGAACTCGGCATTGGCCACGGGCGCTCGCGCGATGCGAAATGGCCGAACCTCCACCAGGTGCGCCCACTTCTCATTGTCGAACACGTAGCCCGTGTCAGTGGCTGCGCCGAGCGTGAAGATCCCGCCCGGCACCTCCACGTCTCCGGACAGAGGTCCACCGCCCGAGGCTCTGCCAGGCACGGCCGGTGCGAACACCTGGGGCGAGAACCGAGGAATCCCATACCCGAGCGTCTGCCGCGTCGAGGCGACCGCTTCGGCGTGCATATCCTCGTGCAGGATCGCGAGGAGGTGGAAGTAGGCCTCGTCATCCGCCAGCCGATCTGGACCGAGCCGCTCGATCACGGAGTCGAGTATCTGCTGCATGGAGGCACGCATCTGCTGACGAGAGGGAAGCGGCAGCTCCCAGCGAGCATCGTGCGGGACCACCGCGGAGTCGTAGAGCGCGTCCCCATCTGCCCGCGCGGGCGGCAGACGCCGCAGGTGGCGAAGCGCCCACTTCTCCTGAAACCACGCCACGTGTCCGATCTCCCAGAGCGGGGGGTTCACGACCGGCAGCAGGGGACCAAACATCTGCTCGTCGGTGAGGTCGTCGACGAGATCCAGCAGCGTGGCGCGCGCCTGCGTGAGCATGGCGGCGATCTGCTCCGGTGCGACGGTCAATGCCTCGGCCATGTGCGTCGGGCTTCCTCGGTCGTTATTGGCTATGAACACAACACCCGAACCACGGCCGCCTCGGCACCCGAAACGTCGGGTCTGGATCCGGTGCATGAACGTTGATTATCACATTTGACCTGCCGGCGCAGTGGCGCTCGGTCCGACGACATGGTCGGCGGACGCTCGCCCGACCGCACGGCTGAATGCCGCGGAGCACTGCAGAACCGGGACCCGCTGAAGAAGAAACTCGACGAAACGTCGCCCAGCGGGAGGAGGCAGATGGCGCTCGTGGCGCACGAGGTAGATGCACCGCCGCAACGGAAGCCCCGCGAGGCGAACGCGCGCAGGACCCGCGGAGCTGCGCTGCTCGAGTGCCAGCGACGACACGAATCCGATGCCGTAGCCGGCTCGCACTGCCGAGACGATCGCCTGCGTGGTGCTGAGCTGCATGACCACCCGATACGGCGGGAGCTCCAGACCCCGCTCGCTGAGCGCGCGGCGGACGCTGAGCACCGTGCCCGAGCCGTCCTCTCGTTCGATGAAGCGCTCGTGGGCCAGGGCTTCTATCGGGACCTGCCGCTGTTGGGCGAACGGGTGGCGGCGCGGGACGGCCAGGACCACCTCGTCCTGCATGATCGGATCGAAGCGGAGGCCCCTCCGGTGGATGACCGCGCCGACGAACCCGAGATCTCGCCGCCCCTCGACCAGCTCGTCTACGACGCCCTGGGAGTCCGTCGTAAAGACGATCGCCTGCACGTTGGGATTGGCGGCGGTGAACTCTGCCAGCAGCCGCGGGACAAGGAACTCGGCGGGTGTGGTGCTGGCGGCGATGCGGAGCTCTCCCTCGAGCGCCGCCTCCACCCCTTTGATCTCTTCGAGGAGCTGGCGATGTCGCGCCCGCACGTCCTCGGCGTACGCGCGGAGGCGCTCCCCGGCGGGTGTGAGTGCCACGCCGGCCCAGGATCGGATGAGCAGGGGCATGCCGACCTGGCGCTCGAGCTTCTGGATCTGGCGGCTGAGCGCCGGCTGGGTCATCCCCAGCTCCCGCGCTGCCCCGGTCACGCTCTTTCGGTCTGCCGTCGCGAGAAACGCCTCGAGCTCCGCGATGTCCATGGCGATCACCTGCCAGTCACGGAAAGACCGATTCCGACGGGCAGGGCCCCTCCATACGATTTGGGAATGACCCTTGCTCGAAAGATACTGTCTCGGTATAGTGCCCGGAGCGGCCGTCTTTGCCAGCCGCCGGGACCTTCGGCGCTGCGAGCCGGCGCGCGGGTCCGCTGTTGGGTAGTGCGATTGTGTCGATCCGCTGGCGAAGCCAGACCGCTGGACTCCACCGGTGCGCTCTCATGAGCGTTGCCCTCATCGTCGGCTTCCTCGCCGTCGGCTGTGTTGCCCCTACGACCACGCAGCTCACAGCCGGCCAGAGCGGCGAGGTGCCGTCGACGCTCAGGGTTGGTCTTATCCCCAACCAAGCGCCGGACCGCGTCAGGGCGCAGTACGAGCCGTTCCGGGCACATCTGTCGCGCGTGCTCGGCCAGCCGGTCGAGACCTTCGTTGCCACCGACTACACGGGTGTCGTCGAGACGATGGCGTCCGACAAGCTCGATCTTGCCTACTTCGGCGGGTTGACGTACGTCCAGGCCGAGCAGCGAGCAAACGTGCATCCGATTGTCACCGAGGTCGATCGTGAGACCGGCACCACCAGATATTACAGTGCTATTATCGTCCGTTCCGACAGCCCGTACCAGCGGCTCGAGGATCTGCGCGGGAAGCCATTCGCCTTCGGGGACATCAGCTCGACGTCCGGGTCGCTGTACCCGCGGATCATGCTGGACCGCGTCGGCTTCGGTGATTTCACGAATCCGCAGCTCTTCGTCTACTCAGGCGGACACGACGCGACACTTGCCGCTGTGATCAACGCCACCGTCGAGGCTGGCGGCCTCGAAAAACGCATCATGGAGCGGGCGTTCGAGGTCGGTACATTTCGAAGCGACCAGATCCGGGTCCTTCAGCAGGCGGAGGTCCAGGGCTACCCGTGGGTGGTCCGGGCCAAGCTGGACGCGGGCCTCGTCGAACGCATCACCGACGCGTTTCTCACGATGGATGACCCTGAGCTCCTTCGCCTGATGCGGGCCGAGCGGTATGAGCGGGTCACGGCAGGCGACTACGACGAAGTCCGCCAGCAAGCGGCGCGACTCGATCTCGTGCGGCGATGATGTCGGCGGCGGCTATCCGAGCGCACGCGGTCACGAAGCGCTACCCGACCGGCACGGTGGCGCTGCTGGATCTGTCGGTGGCTGTCGAGACGGGCCAGCTCGTCGCACTGGTGGGGCCGAGCGGTGCCGGCAAGACCACGCTGTTCCGTCTGTGCAATGGCGCCGTCAAGCCGACAGCCGGCGACCTGGAGGTCCTGGGCGTGTCCGTCGCCGCGGCTCGCGGCCAGGCGCTGCAGCGGCTGCGCCGTCGGGTCGCGGTCGTGTACCAGAGCCACAATCTCGTCGGCTCCCTGTCGGTTCTGAACAACGTGCTGATCGGGCGGCTCGGCCGGGTCTCACTCCTCTCTGCCGTCAGGGGCGTGGTGTGGCCGAGCGAGCACGAGCGCCTGGAGGCGGTCGAACTGCTGGACCAGCTCGGGATCGCGGACAAGCTCCTGAGCCGGGTCGACGATCTCTCCGGGGGGCAGAAGCAGCGGGTGGCCATCGCTCGAGCGCTGATCCAGCGTCCGGAGCTGCTCCTCGCCGATGAGCCGGTCGCCTCCGTCGACGCGGAGACCGCGACCGTGATCCTCGACTTGCTGGCGCGGACCTGCCGCGAGCGAGGAACGACGGCAATTGTGAGCCTGCATCAGCATCAGTACATCGAGCGGTATTGCGATCGCATGCTCGAGCTCCGGGCAGGGGCACTTGTTCGCAGCGCCCAGGTCAGCGCGGACGGCCTCCTCGCGGAGGGGAAGGTGCTGGTGGCGCCATGAGCTCTCAGACAGTGACTCGATCCCCCCGGGAACTCGCCGTCCGGCCTCGGTTCAACTGGATCAACCCGATCTTCGTCCTCATTGGCATCGGGGTCCTCGGCTGGAGCGTCCATGGCACCAACTTCTCTCTGACGGTGCCCTTCGAGCCGGGCAACGTGAG
>WHTR01000036.1:13431-28621 GCA_009377635.1 Chloroflexota bacterium | reverse complement strand
GCACGATCCGATACGGTCTCGGCTACGGGGCATCCCAGTGCGGTCGCTTTCTCCGGGAGTTTCTCTACCACGGACTCAACGTCGACGAGCGAGGCCGGCTCGTCTTCGACGGCGTCTTCGCGCATACCGGGAGCTCCCGCCGCGGCGAGTTCAACGTCCGCTTCGGCCAGCCGTCGACGAACATCCTGCGTTCCCCCGGTGCCGTGTTCCCCATGTCCTATCAGCTCCAGACGGACCCCGTGACGGGGCTGTCAGATGGACTGTTGAGCCGGATCGAGGCACGTGGTGCGATGCCGAAGGTGGTCGCCACCAACACTGGCGTCGAGTACTGGTGGAGCGGCGCATCACTCGGTCATTCGGACGCGGAGGGCACGCGAGACGTCGAGCCGCCGCCGTCGGTGCGCGTCTACTACTTGACGGGCACGCAGCACCAGCCCGGGGCGCTTCCATCCTCCGATGTCACACCGGAGGGCGTTCACGTGCGGCACCTGTTGAACACGATCGACTTCCGGCCCATCATGCGCGCGATCCTCTTGCGTCTCGACCGATGGGTCCGAGGCATCGACGATCCGCCGGCAGGTCGCTACCCGCGCATCGCCGACGGCACCGCCGTCCGTCGTGAGGAGCTCGCGGAGCGCTTCCGTTCGATTCCCGGCGTTCACTTCCCCTCGGCGCTGCCCCTTCGACGGCGGCTGGACTTCGGACCAGAGGCGGAGCGCGGTGTCCTGCGCTATCCCCCGCACGAGGGAGCGCCATACGGCGCTGTGGTGTCCGCGGTGGACGCCGACGGCAACGAGCTGGCGGGCGTGCGCGCGGTGGACGTGCGTGTTCCCCTTGGCACCTACACCGGCTGGACGGTGCGCCACCCGGACATCGGCGGGGCTGGTCACTTCATCCCCCTGCTCGGCGCTACCCATCCGTTCGCCCGATCAGCAGCCGACCGGATGGCGGCGGCGGACCCGCGCCCCAGCATCGACGAGCGTTATTCGTCGCGAGATGACTATCTCGCCCGAGCGCGTTCGGCCGCGCACGAGCTGATGACTGAGGGCTTTCTGCTTGAGGAGGACGTCGAACGAGTTGTCGCGCAGGCGGGCGCCCGGTATGACGCGTTCCACCAAGGGGCTGGCTAGGGCATCAGAAGGGGAGCGGCGTCCCCATCCCGCGCTCGATCGCACGTTCGTAGACGACGCTCGCGGCAGCGACGTCCTCGAGGGCAATGCCCTGAGATTCGAAGAGCGTGATCTCGTCCTCGGTGCGTCGGCCCGGCATGAGGCCGGCCACGATCCGCCCCAGCTCGTGCACGCGCTCCCACGCAAGCATGCCGCGCTCGATCGGCCACATCAGGTCGCCGCACTCGAGTCGCGCCGCGTTCATGTCGTCGACGGCGATCGTTCCCGCTCGCGTGACCGCGACCTCGTCGATCTCGCGGTTGATCCGCACGTTTCCGCCTGCCGCGTTGATGTGGGTTCCCGGTTCGAGCAGATTGCCGTCGAATACCGGGTCGCTGGACGTGGTGATCGTGACGACGATGTCCCGTCCCCTGACGGCTTCGGCTGGCGTGTCCACTGGACGGACCTCCTGCTCGAGAAGGCTCGTCATGCGATCAGCGAACGCCCTGCGTCGCTGCGCGTCGCGACAATAGACGTGAATCGACCGGAGGTCGCGGACGCGCGCGATGGCGAGCATCTGCGTCTCC
Source organism: Chloroflexota bacterium (assembly GCA_009377635.1). GTDB lineage: Bacteria > Chloroflexota > UBA6077 > UBA6077 > SHYK01 > WHTR01. The sequence goes on along the minus strand of WHTR01000036.1, from coordinate 26,925 downwards.
GCCTGCCGGCCGGCGCCAAAGCACCCCAGGTGGGCGGCGTCACTCCGCGCCATGTACTTCGTCGCGAGGCCCGAGGCTGCTCCCGTTCGTATCTGACCGAGCGTGCCTCCGCGCAGAAACGCCACGATGCCCTCACCCGCTCGGTAGAGCATCACGTCCTGTCCAGGAGAAGCGCCGTACGCCTTGTATCCGAGATAGCCGGTGCGCAGCATGCTCGCCGCCATGATGTGGAATCGGCGCCCCTGGAACGGGAGACGCCGCCGCGGAAGAATCGTGGCGCTGCCCTCGCCCTTGTCGCGGAACGCATCATCCAGTGCAGCGATACAGGACTCCATGTCCAGCAGCTCGGTGACCTGCGATTCGTCGAGAAAGATCGCCACGAGTCACCCTCCGACCTGAGGCTCGAGACCGCCCCTACCTTAGCACGAGCCGCCCGGACCGTGCTGCAGAGCGCAGGACCCGCGTGCCCGCGGAACCATGTATGATTCGGAGCAACCGGGCTCATGAATCCTTCTGGCGCCCGCACGACGAGCGGTTTTCCGTGTTAGCGGGCAACCCGGTCCAGGAGGGCTGGCGAGTCGGCATTCGACCGCACCGCGGCCCGGTGAACATCACGACGTGACGGCAGGAGAGACGTCTTGATCATCGACATCCATGGGCACTACACGACGGCGCCGGCCGAGCTCTGGGCGTACCGGGCCCACCAGATCTCCAACCTCGGTCGTCCCACGAAGGGGTCGCTGAATATCAGCGACGAACGCATTCGAGAGACCATCGAGGAGGGCCAGCTCAAGCTGCAGCGAGAACGGGGAACCGACTTGACCCTCTTCTCCCCTCGGGCAGCCTCCATGGGCCACCATTTCGGGGGGGAGCTGGTAAGCCGATACTGGACAGAGGTGTGCAACGACTTAATTCACCGGGTCTGCCAGCTCTTCCCGGAGTCGTTCGTCGGCGTTTGCCAGCTCCCCCAGTCGCCGGGCGTAAGCCCACGGAACTGCATCGAGGAGCTCAAGCGGTGCGTCAGCGAGCTGGGCTTTGTTGGGTGTAACGTGAATCCAGACCCGACCGGGGCGACCGGCTTCACGCCATCGCTCGGCGACGAGTGGTGGTATCCACTCTGGGAGGCTTGTGTCGAGCTGGATGTTCCGGCCATGATCCACGTGAGCGCGTCGGCCAACCCGTCCCTTCACACACTCGCGACGTACTACATCACCTCGGACACGGCGGCGGCGCTCCAGCTCCTGGAGTCGCGCGTGTTCGACGACTTCCCGAAGCTGAAGATCGTCATCCCGCACGGAGGAGGCGCGGTTCCGTATCAGCTCGCGCGCTACCGCGGGATCTCCACCGTTGAGCGCAGGCAGCCGTTCGAGGAGGCGATCAAGAAGCTCTACTTCGACACCGCCATCTACAGCCAGGACGCCGTTGAGACCCTGCTCAAGGCGGTCGGGGTCGACAACGTGCTGTTCGCGTCGGAGATGGTCGGCGCGGTCTATGCCGTCGACCCGAGATCGGGTAGGTGGTTCGACGACACGAAGATCTACCTGGACGGGATCGAGTGGCTGACCGAGGAAAACCGACGGGATCTCTTCGAGGAGAACGCGCTGCGCGTCTACCCCCGGCTGAAGGAGCAATTGCGGCGGGCGAAGCCGGTGGCCGGCGCATGACCTGGCGAGCGGCGCCCCGTTGGCCGGCGCAGGCGCAGAACTGATGCGTGCGTTGCGATATTCAGGAGATCCCTGGCTCGGTCGGGCATGGCCGTCCGGTCAGCGGCCGCGGTAGGCTGCCTCCTCAGACTGGAGCTGCTCTGCCCGTTCGATGAAGTCGTGCATGAGCGTAGGATGCGCCGAGCGGAGCCCCTCCAGAAGGTCTTCTGCCGAAATGCTCCCTTGCCCCGCAAGGCCGCGCAGGTAGTCCACCATTCGCGGCGCTACCATTGCATGGTAGGGATCGGGCACCGGGTGAAACAAGCCGAGCCGATTCTCAGTTGCAGCGCGCAAGTAGGTATTGGAAAGAAGCCCTGCCCTACGTCCCAATACCCGCTGCAGTGCTACAAGTAGATCGCCATGATCGATGAGTTCCCTTCCATTACGAGCTCGGGATGGAGTGGGTAGGCGGCAACCTGCGCTGCGAGGTACTCGGCCGAGAAAACGGTTGGATCGTACAGGGCCTCCCGCACGGCCGGAATGGCGAGGGCCTGTTGTGGGTCGCGGATCAGGTGGTAGAGCGCGAGCAGGGCATGGGTTTTTCCACCCCCGAAAGGCGTCTGCATCTCGATAACGGCCGGGCCTTGCCCTCCCGCCAGCCGGCTGTCCACGTCCCGGATCGTCTGTGTCAGATTCTCCGTGAAGTACGTATGCGAAAGGAAGATATCCGGCTCGCGGTACTCGGACCGCGCCGCTCCAGCGTGCACACCGCCAAGGGTCGCCGCGAACAGCGACTCGTCGATCGTCGCGGGATTCTTGAACGCGTCGTGCGGCTCGCACACCTGCTATCAGATAGGCAGCTCGCCCGACCGTGCGGGCTCAATGCGAACCGGCGCCGTCGGCTGCTGGATCCCGGCGTCCTGGTCGATGCGAAGAACGTCGTGGCGAATGCGCTCGACCGTCGCAGCCTCGGCCAGCGTCGCCGTCGAGAGGATCTGCGCTATTGCGTAGAGGGCCTGTGCTGCATCGTCGGGGAGGAGGTCGCCGGTGCGTGGGTGCGCCCAGGACCCCGGTCTCCCACCAGCTATTCGGGTAGGCCGCGATAAGCCGCTGCTTCGCCAGGCGGCGCAGGGCGTCGGTGTAGAGCTTGAGGCCCTCTCCGAGCGCGGCGTGGTTGCTTTCGGCCATCTGGGCTGCGGCTGGTTATCGCGCCGATAGACGGGTAAGCGCGTCTCTGACGGCGAGGTTGACCAGGGTCTGGACAGTAATCCCTTGCTCGCGCGCCGATACGATCGCTTGCTGAAGGACCTGCGGATCCAGCGCGACCAGGTGCCTGACCGAGTGGATGTCGAACTCGAACTGGCCCGTGACGTCTTTTGTTCGGTCCAGGTAGTCGCTGAGGTCGTGGGTGTCCCAGAATTCGCCAATCTCTTCGGGCGTCACTCCACCCGAGATCGATGCCCTGCCTTCCTCAGTCATAGGCTTCCACGCTCCTGTCGGGACGTCTCGCGTGCGCTAATGATCAATGCTGAACCATGATGAGGCGGCGGTCCTCGTCGCCATCGGGCAGGCACTCGGCGACGGCCTGGCCCAATGTTCGGAGTGCGACCCAGCGGGTCTCGCCCAGGCTCCCGCGAAATGATCCCAGCTCGTCCATGCGGTTCAGCCCCCACAGGTTCGCCGCCCGCTGGAGCTGATCGATGAGTGGCGCTGGCCGCGCGGGCGAGTCGAGTCCGAGATGCTCGTCGTCGCGGCCTCGCTCGCCGATCGTCCGGAGCTTGACGACCTTCTTCCTCTTATCCTTTGATTCGATAGCAATGGACCCAGCGCGGACGACCTGGCCATAGTCCGCTCCTGTTGCGAGGCAAAGGGCAATCGCCTCACCGGCATGTAACGGAGTGCGGGAGTAGCCCCACACCCAGGTGACGTACTGGCGGGTCACCGGGTCGATGATATCGAGGTCCGTGCCGTGGAGCACCTGCTCGAGCGCGACCTGCGTCGCCTCGCGCCGCACCAGATCCAAGAACTCCCGAACGCTCACGTCGGTTCCATCAGGGCGCAAGACTCGGCTATGTCGGCCGAACACCGAGAGCTCAGGGCCAATGGCGCTGATGAAGAAATCGGCGCCGCGAATGCCGACGCGCCAGAACGCGAGCAACCGGTCGCGAATAGAGGCAGGTATCTCATCAATTACATCGCCGATGAAATCTTCACCAGCATCTGCACTCTGTATTTGGCAGGACATCCAGATCGACGTCGTTAATCGAGACTGCCCGATCCGCGAGACTTTGTTGGCTAATTCGGTATCGATGGGCCATGAAGCATTGGGCATCAGTTCAGCCTGGAGCAAGCTCTCGATCAGCGTCGCCCAAGCGTCAGGGTCCGTGTGGGCGAAGACCACACCCACAACCCCGCCGTCTTCAAGGGACTGACGGATGGCATGAAAAGAGGATGCGCTGGCGCGCTCGCGCGAGCAGCTGCGTGCCCGTTAGTCCGCTCCCGCCCTGGGAACGTGGCCGCACCACGCGCTCGGGAGTGCGTACCGCATCGCAGCTCGCGAGGTCGGCCACTTCTTTCCATAGCTGTCCACGCTCCTGGTCGGACTCCGGATCATCCACCAGCGACGCGTAGATGAACGCACGGCACGCCGATAGCGGCCGGCGCGCCCACCAGATGTGCAAGGTCGAGATATGACCGTGCCGGATGTTCTTCTCCCGACGGGAGTGCGCTGAGACCTCCTCCAGGGGAACGCGACCTCGATGAGGTGCCGGCGCCGTATCATCGCAGGGCCTCGGCGTCGAAGCCATGCCCTTCGAGGTCGCTCAGCACTGCCTCGTAGATGGCGCGGGCGAGACGGGTCGCTTCCACGGCGTCGGTCCTGGTTGGTGGCGCCCAGCCGCCGGGGTAGCGCGCCTTGAACGACCAGTCGGACAGCTTCTTGAGATTGCGGAACTCCCCACGGACGCCCCAGCCCGGCGGGATGTGCCCGCGAATGGCGTCCAGGTCGTGGGTGAAGGGGTACTGCACCTGGAGGAAGACGAGCACCGCCTTCAGCGCCTTCTCGGCTGCCTGCTGGGCGTGATAGCAGGCTGGATCAGGGTCGACCTGCGCGCTCGCCAGGACCATGTCCGCCAACCCCAAGTCAGTCCGCGCCTGCCTGATCCAGAGGCGCGTCTGCTTCAGTCGGTCATCCTCGCTCACGGCGTCCACCTCCAACGTCACCGGCCACCCCGCTCGGTTCCACTCAGCGGGGGCGGCGGCGTCGTACAGGACCTTGCCCTCGCGAAGCGCGGGCCTCAACACTGTGCCCACGAGGTCGCCCCGGCGCTGTACTTCGTCCACGCTCGAGACGACGAGGTCGTACGGGGTGTCAGCGCCGCGGAGCGCCGCCCGGATCTGGTCCCACACTCGCTCCCTGTCTTCTGTGTTGCGGATCACGACGAGAAAGTCCACGTCGCTCCAGCGGTGCGCGTCACCTCGCGCCTGGGAGCCGAAGAGGATGATCTGAAGAGGCTGCGCCGCGCGGACGATCTGTTCCGCCATCGCGGCGACGGCGTCCGGAACTTCCATCACGGCCCGACTCCTCGCACGGGGAGCGCGTCGCTGGCGCAAGTGCTTCCCTTTCACCGCCCAGACGAGCGTCTCAGTTGGCGCTCCTTCGATTCTCGCTGCTCGCCATTGATGAGCGCCAGACCGACGTTCCGGTTGCGGCGAGACTCTGCCTGCTCGAGACCGAGCGCGACGTACTGCGTGACCGCGTCATACAGCGCCTGCTCGTGTGGCTCGATCGGGTAACCAATGGTGTCGACGTGGCGTGGCAGGAAGATGGGCCGGCCGTCGTAGTGGCGCATCGCCTCCTTCATGCGGCGAAGGAAATACGGCGACTGCTCCTGGTCGAGCGCGCTTCGGAGCCCCTTCAGTGAGGCGAAGACCTTGTCGTCGAGGATCGGCATCGAAGGTGAACGAGCCCCCCTGCTCTTCTTTGACGAGGGAGGTGAACTGTTCGGCCGTCAGCGTGCGGTCGTAGTACTGGTTATCGGTCAGGCCAACCGCGTCGATGCGAACAGATAAGCTGCTGAGGGCCGAGCGCAGCACGCGCACCGGGCCGGTCCAGAAGGGGCCGGTGAGGACCGTGTCGGGCTGCGGCAAGGCGATGTTCAATAGCGTTCAGCGTCGCCATGTAGCTTTGGCCCACCCGGGGCCGGGTCGCCTCATAGTGTACCGGATGGGCCCAATCATCATGCCCACGAGCCCGCAAGCCGCTCGGTGTCCACGATTAACGACGAGATGTCTGCTAAAATGGACCATCCTTTCTCGGGAGCGTGGTGTGGGCCGACGCGTCACTGCCGCACAGATCCAGAGCCACGTCCGCGAGCGGCGGCTCGAGCGAGGCCTCGCTCAGAGCGAGCTTGCGCGCCGGGCGGGGCTCACGCGCCAGTCGATCAGCGCCATCGAGGCCGGGCAGTACGTCCCCAACACCCTCGTCGCCATCCGCCTCGCGCAGTCCCTGAACTGCAGCGTTGAGGACCTGTTCGGCCTGCCGTCACGCCCCGCTCGGGCCTCGATCGAGCTCGTGGCCGGCCAGGCGCCAGGGACGCGCCGGCTCGCGCTTGCCCAGGTCGCGGATCGGTGGGTCGGCTACCCGCTGTCGGCCGGACGCGAGCTCCAACTTGGGTTCGTTGGCGCGGATGCCCTGCTTGGCGATGTCACATCGCCGGATGACCTCCTGTGTCTCACCTCCCCCGAGCGGGTGGAGAGAACCGCCGTTCTCCTCGGGTGCGACCCGGGACTGGGCATTCTCGGCGCGCGCCTCGGCCTGCGCAGTCCGGACGTCCGGGTCCTGTGGCTATCTGCATCGAGTCAGGCGGCCTTGGGCGCCGTCGCCAGCGGTAATGCCCACGTCGCTGGGATCCACCTGCCCGATCCACGGAGCGGGACCTACAACCTGCTTTTTGGCCGGCAGGCGCTGGCCCGAACCGGGGGGCTGGTGGTGGAGTTCGCGCGCTGGGAGCAGGGGTTCGTCGTTTCCCCAGGCAATCCAAAGAGCATCACACGGGTCGACGATCTCGTCCGCACCGACGTACGGATGGTGAATCGGGAGCCAGGCTCCGGCAGCCGAGCATTTCTCGATGCTCTGCTCACACATGGCGGCCTGCCCACAGAGTTGATCGCGGGATACCAACGGACGGTTACCAGTCACGTCGCGGCGGCCGCCGCCGTCGCCGGCGGCGGCGGCGACGTCGCAGTCGCCCTACGTGCGACGGCGCTCGCCCTTGGCCTCGAGTTCGTGCCTCTCGGCGAGGTCCGCTTTGACTTCATCATCCCGCGCGCGCACGTGGATCACCCCGCAGTGGCTGGCCTCCTCGAACTTCTTAACAGTGGAGCGCTGCGCGCTGAGCTCGGAGCGCTGCCGGGCTACGACGCGACGCGCACGGGCTCGGTGCATCTCGACCTGGCGGCTGAACATGGATCGTGAAGAGGGGAGTACCTTGATGCGCGTCGCGCTCGTTCGTGCGTTGCTGGTCTGCCTGCTGCTCGCCAGCGGCTGCACCGCCATGCCGGCGAATCCCTCTACCGGTCCTGGGGACACGTCCAACGATGGTGCTCGGCAAGCCCCCGGTTCATTGGCTCCGGCCAACTCGACGTCCGTGCCGCCCGTGAGCGGTGAGATCCTCGTCTTCGCCGCCTCCTCACTGAACGACGTATTCACCGAGTTGGGCCAGCGATTCGAAGAGGCCAACCCCGGGGCGGACGTTCGCTTCAATTTTGGAGCGTCAAGCCAGCTCGTTGCGCAGATCGACCAGGGGGCTCAGGCTGATGTCTTCGCGTCGGCCGACCAAGCGCAGATGGACCGCGCGAGGAGCGCGGGTCGCATCGACGGCGAGGACACGACCTTCGTGACCAACCGACTGGTGCTCATTGCCCCGGCCAGGAATCCGGGGGCCGTGCACGGTGTCGGTGACCTGGCGAAGCAGGGGCTGCGCATCGTGACCTCCCAGCCCGACGTGCCGATTGGCATGTACACCCAGGCCATGTTGGACCGAGTTAGCCAGAGTCCCGAGTATCCGCGTGACTTCGCGGACCGGGTCAATGCCAACATCGTCTCACACGAAGGGAACGTGCGCCAGATCGTGGCCAAGGTCCAGCTCGGTGAAGCGGACGCCGCCGTCGTCTACACGTCCGATGTAACCCCGCACGTCGCACCCGAGCTCGTCAGCTTCGACATTCCCGCCGAGTTCAATATGGTGGCGGCCTATCCGATCGCCCTCGTACAGGGCGCGCAGAATCGCGACGGCGCGGCGGCCTTCATCGCGTATGCGCTCGCTCCCAACGGTCAGGAGGTCATGGCGAGATGGAACTTCGCGACGGTCGGCTCCGTGGCGGAGGATGCGAATGCCAGACCTCGCTCCGGGTCGACGCGCGTGGATCGCAGTGACCGAGCGTAGAGCGGCTCGGCACACGCGCCGTCGGATGGGGACCGCGCTGCTCGTCGCCGGCGCTTTCGTCTTCACGCTCGTCATCGCGCTCCCCGTTCTCGCTATCGTCGCCCGCGCCGTCCCGACGGGATCCCTACCGCAGACCCTCGGCCGGCCGATCGTGCTCGAGGCGCTGCGACTGAGCTTCCTCACGACGATGTTGACCCTGGCACTGGCGTTGCTGTTCGGAACCCCCCTCGCATATCTGCTCTCCCGGTATCGATTTCGGGGCCAGGCACTCGTGGACAGCCTGATCGAGCTCCCGATGGTGCTACCGCCGGCGGTGGCCGGCATCGGGCTGCTGATGGCGTTCGGACGGCGAGGGCTGGTCGGAGAGCCACTGGCCTCCGTGGGCATCGCCGTTGGGTTCACGACCGCTGCGGTCGTCCTCGCCCAATTCTTTGTCGCGGCGCCCTTCTACGTGCGGTCGGCGCGCGTGGCCTTCGCCTCCGTCGACCGCGAGCTGGAGGTCGTTTCGCACACGCTCGGCGTTTCCGATTGGGCGACGTTCTGGCGGGTAACCGTGCCCATTGCGTTTCCGTCGCTCCTCGGCGGCGCGGTCATGTGCTGGGCGAGGGCTCTGGGAGAGTTCGGCGCGACTATCATGTTCGCGGGCAGCTTTCCGGGGCGCACGCAGACCATGCCGTTGGCGATCTACGCGGCGCTGGAGAGCGATCTCGACGCTGCCCTGGTCCTATCGGTGATCCTCACGGTCGTGTCCTTTGCCGTTCTGGTCCCTCTTCGTCTGTTCGTGGGCAGGGCCGGTCGTGCGTATGCTTGACGTCGCGATCACCAAGCGCTACCCGGGATTCACGCTGGACGTCCGATTCACGACGCACGCGGCGATCACGGCGCTGATCGGTCCCTCCGGCTCGGGCAAGAGCCAGACGGTGCGCGCCGTTGCCGGCGCGATGCGGCCCGACCGCGGGCGGATCGCACTCGATGGCGACGTGCTGTTCGATGCTGAGCTTGGGGTCGACATCCCGCCCCAGGATCGGCATGTCGGCTACGTCCCTCAGAACTATGCGCTCTTTCCCCATCTCGATGTGTCGCGCAACGTCGGGTTCGGGCTCCGGCGAGCCCGGAGCAGAGAGGCGCGCGAGCGCGTCTCCCAGATGATCGCGTCGGTCGGACTCGGCGGCCTCGAGCACCGAGCCCCCCGCCAGCTGTCCGGCGGCCAGCAACAACGGGTTGCCCTGGCCAGAGCGCTCGTCCTCCAGCCGCGCATGCTGCTCCTGGACGAGCCGTTCGCGGCCCTCGACGCTCAGATTCGGGGCGCGCTGCGCCAGGAGCTGGCCGATCTGCAGGCGCGGCTTGGCTTCCGGGCGCTGCTCGTGACCCACGACCCCGAAGATCTCGTGCTGGCCGGCGAACGGTTTGTATACGAGAGCGGCCAGATCATGGAGGGAAACGGCGCCTCGGCGGGTGCATCGAGGCCAGCCGCGCAGGGGACATAGTCGACGCGAATAGACGCGCCGCACGAGCCAACCGTACCATGGTTGCATCGGCGAATGGGCAACTCTGCCGGACGTGAGGATGGTATGGGAACAGACGATGGCCTGCGGGAGCACCTGCTGAACATCCTGCGCAACACGACCGAACGGCGATTCGAATGGGCCGTGAAGGACTTCCCCGAGGGGTTTGTGAACGCCAGGCCGCCGAACGTCGAGTACACACCGTGGCATCTCATCGAACATATGCGCGTCGGCCAGTGGGATATTCTCGAGTACATCCGCAAGCCGGGGCACGCGTCCCCGAGCTGGCCGAACGAGTACTGGCCGCCACAAGGTCAGCAGGCGGACGCCGACGCATGGAGAAGAAGCGTGGATGCCTTCCGCGCGGACCGCAAGGTGCTCGAAGAGCTGATTGCCGATCCGACCACGGACCTCCTCGCGCCGATGCCACACAAGACGGGCCACACCGTCCTTCGAGAGGCGCTGCTTGTGGTAGGGCACATTGCCTTCCACGTTGGGGAGTTCGCGATCCTTCGGCAAGTGATGCAGACATGGCCACCGGACCGCGACCAGTGACCGCCAGCCTGCCGCACGTCTACCGGTGAGCTGTGTGCTCGCGGAACCAGCGCGCTGCCCCGGGGTGCAGCGGCACGTCCAGCGGCGTTACCTCAGTGTCCGTGCCGAGATCAGCGACCGACGTGAAGTCCTGACCGAGCGGGATCCACTCCGCACGGGCGGCAATCGCGGCGCACGCGTCGTACGCCATCTCATCCGGCAGTGATGCCCGCGTGTAGAGTGGCCAGCCGCTGAAGTCGATACATGTGTGCGGCGCGCTGAGACTCGGGAAGCGGTTCACTGGAAGGATGGCCTTCCGCCAGCCGAGAGCTTGCAAACCCGCGAAGATGGGCTCCTCGAGCGTGAGCGGCACGAAGCCCGCATCGAGCGCCCGCGTAAGCCACGTACCGATCCCCTCGTCGAAGACGGCGTCGACCTCGTGGGCCGCAATCGCGTTGATGCGGCGCGTGTCTCCCGGCCCGCCGACGAGCTGCAAGGTGCCACCCCAGGAAACGAGATCAGCCAACGTGTATCCGACGAACTCCAGCATCTGGTCGATGAGCACGCGCGTGGAGTGTGTCGAATCCTCCCGAATCGAGATGCGTAGGGGATAGCGGCGCTCCTGAATCTCAGAGAACGACCGGATGTTCGTTCTGGGGTCGATCACACACACGAAGCGGTCCCACGAGGGGTAGGAGGCAACCACGCGGACCGGGAGCGGCTCGGAGAAGAGGCCGGTGCCTCGATAGGCCTGCGTAAGCAGACCGGACGGGTTCACGAAGGCCATCTCGAGCTCGCCCTGAACGACAGCCGTGGCCAGGATGGCCGATCCGGTCGACATGCGCAGCCAGGGCCGGAAGCTCTCGCCGGATCCGCTCCCGACGACGATGGCCATATCGCGGTTTCCACCGTACGGCTCGTCGGGCCTGCCGGCGATATGCAGCGCGACCTCCCACAGGAAGGCGGCGCGTGTGAAGTTCGCTCCCCGTGGCCGTGGTTCCATCAGTGCTCCCCTCGCCGGAGTTCGCGCAGACAGCCCGGATGGTAGTGCTTGGGTGGGTCCGTGTCAAATGCCGACGGGCATTGCCAGGCATGCTATACTATTGGCGGTGATGTGACCGGACGCCCGGCATCAGGCAGGGAACGACACCGGATACGAATCAGTGTCCTGTTCGTCCTTCTCCTCGTCGACGACGCGCTGGCCAGTCGCTCAATACTGAACTCAAGGAGTCAGCGCGTGTACACAGATAAGACCCTAACCTGCCGAGATTGCGGCGCCACATTCACCTTTACGGTCGGCGAGCAAGAGTTCTTCGCAAGCCGCGGCTTCGTGAACGAGCCGAGCCGATGTCCTGAGTGTCGTGCTACCCGACGCAGCCGAAGCGGCGACTACGGTAGTGGCGGCTACGGCGGCGGCGGTGGCGGTGGATACGGACGTGCGGAACGACAGATGTTCCCGGTGACCTGCTCTCAGTGTGGCAAGGCAACCGAGGTCCCGTTCCAGCCGCGCGAGGACCGGCCTGTCTACTGCTCCGACTGCTACGAGTCGCGTCGCACAACAGGCGATTCGGCCCGCCGTGGTGGTGGTGGTGGTGGTGGTGGCCGGAGCCGTTGGTAGACGGCAACCGGTTCGCTCGCGGACCGGTGAAGAACGCAGGGTACATCCCCTGACCTTCTGATCCACGGACCGAATGTCACTCCGAGCCCGCTTCAAGCGGGCTCGGAGTGTGTCTTGACCGAGACGCGTCGTCCGCCAGACGTGGACTCAGCTTCACACCTTCATCGTGAGTACCGCAACGGGCCCTGCAGCCCACTGAAGCACGCCCTGATTCGCTATGATGTCCCGGAGACGCGCCAGCTGCTCGAGTCCGCATCGGCGGCTGGCGGCGACCCAGCGAGGGATGTGGGGATATTGATGGCCTACGTCGTCGTGGCAAAATGGACCGCGCGGAAAGGTGAGGAGAAGGCTGTTGCGACGGCGATCCAGCACCTCATCCAGCCCTCGCGTGCTGAGCCAGGGATGCTCCTGTACGAGCCCCATCGCGATCCCGAGAATCCGTGCGTGTTCCTGTTCTACGAGCAGTACGCCGACAAGGCGGCGTATGATGCCCACCTTGCGAGCGAACATTTCCAGCGGCTGGGCTTGGGCGACGCGATCCCGAGGCTTGAATCGCGAGACCGCGGCTTCTACGAGACGTGGGATGCCTAGCGCTCAGCGCGTTCTCCGAACAGAGAACTGGCGGCGACGGGGATTGTTCAAACGGCCGTAAGCGACGGGATGGCGCGGTGAGTGATCCAGTCCTGCGGGGCGTCCGAGTCCTCGCCTTCGAGCAGGCTGCGGCCGGCCCATTCGCGACGCATCTGCTGGCGGACATGGGCGCCGATGTCATCAAGGTCGAACGGCCGGGCACGGGCGATGTCCTGCGGGAGTGGGACCATGCCGCTCGGGGGCTGGCGACTGGGTACGTCTGGCTCAACCGTGCCAAGCGAAGCGTGACCGTGGATGCGAAGACGTCCAGCGGCGCAGCGATCCTTCGGCGGCTGGCCGAGCGGGCGGATGTCTTCCTGACGAACTTCGCGGTCGGCGTCGCCGACCGTCTCGGTTTGGGCTACGACGAGCTCGCGCGCCGAAATCCGCGACTGGTCTACTGCGCTCTATCGGGCTATGGCATCGACGGCCCGTACCGCGACGTGAAGGCGTACGACCTGCTCATTCAGGGCGAGGCTGGCATCATCGCGACGACCGGGTACCCCGACGCGCCGGCAAAGGTGAGCGTCCCCATTACGGATATTGCCGCGGGCATGTACTCGGCATTGGGTATCGTCCTGGCACTCTATCACCGCGAGCACACCGGCCTCGGCCAGCTCGTTGACATTTCGATGTTCGATGCCGCTCTCTCCTTGCTCGGAAACTTCCCCCACCACTACTGGCATCGGGGGGAAGAGCCCGAGCGCGTAGGGATGCGCCACCACTATATCGTGCCCTATGGGCCGTATCTCGCGCGCGATGGAAAATATGTCAATCTCGCGGTCGCGAGCGCGGCCGACTGGGAGACATTCTGCCAGAAGGTCATCGAGCGAACCGACCTCCTTTCCGACGAGCATTACACTGACGGCCCAGCGCGCAGGACGAACCGATTGAAGCTGGAGGAGACGGTCGAGGCCATCTTTCGGACGCGAGACTCTGGGGAGTGGATCGAGCGGCTCAGGGCCGCCGACCTGCCGCACGGACTCGTACGAGGAATCGGCGAGGTTCTGGCTCACCCCCAGGTTGCAGCCCGGCGAGCGATTCGCGAGGTGCAGTCCCCGGTCGGACCCGTTCCGACGATCGAGAGCGCCCTGCGCTTGTCCGACGGTCCGATCGCG
>WHTR01000036.1:0-13275 GCA_009377635.1 Chloroflexota bacterium | reverse complement strand
GCCACAGCGAGCGGATGCTGAGCAAGGCGATCGGCCTCACGAACCTCGACGTCGCCATGTTCGACCTTGAAGACGGTGTTCCGCCGCAACAGAAGCAAGAGGCGCGTGAGACGGTCGTCACCTTTCTGGCCAAGGAGCCGGGGGGACCCCGTCGGTTTGTCCGCGTGAACGCGGTGCAAAGCACGTGGTTGGTACCAGACCTCAAAGCCGTGATCCGGCCCGGACTGGATGGCCTCGTGCTGCCGAAGGTCGAAGATCCCGATGAAGTTCGGCTGGTAAGCAGGATCCTCGATGAGCGAGAGCCGAGCGCCGGCCTGGCGCCCGGCAGCGTGCAGCTCGTCGCCGCGATAGAGAGCGCGCGAGGGCTGATGGACGCGCGTGCAATCGCTGCCTCGTCAACGCGCGTGATCGGGCTGGTGTTCGGCGGGGAGGACTTCGGCCTCGACATCGGGCTGCCGACCAAGCGAGAAGGCGAAGCGAGGGAGCTACTCTATGCCCGCTCGGCGTTCGTTGTCGCGGCCGCGAGCGCTCGCGTGCAGTCCATCGACGGCGTCTGGCCCGACTTTCGCGATGCGGACGGTCTACTGGAGGATGCGGTCCAGGCTCGACGCCTCGGATTTACCGGGAAGTCGACGTTCCATCCAAACCAGATCGACACAATCAATGAGGTGTTCAGTCCGACCGCGGAGGACGTGGCCTATGCTACGCGGGTCGTTGATGCGTTCGAGGAGGCGCAGGCGGCGGGCCAGGGCTCGATCTCCCTCGGCGGGCAGCTCATCGATCTGCCAATTGTCGAGCGTGCTCGCCGCGTGCTGCGGCTCCACTCTGCGCTCGGCTCGCCTCGGACCCGCTGAGGGCACGTGACGCTGCACGCCGGCGACGGTCAGTAGTAGATCGCCCGGGGCAGGCCGCCGGCAGCGCCGATGACATCGCCGTTGATCGCAATGGACTTCGGCGAGGCGAGAAACGCGACGACGTTGGCGACATCGCGCGCGTCAATCACGCGTCGCACGGGACTGCCCTCCGCGACGCGTCGCTCGATCTCCTCGACCGAGACTCCCTCGCGCTCGGCCTGAAGTGCCCACCGAGCTTCCACAGCTTCCGTACGCGTCATACCGGGGTGCACAGCAGTGACGTTGATGCCGTACGGACCGAGCTCGTCGGCGAGGTTCTTGCTCAGCGAGACAACGGCAACGTTTCGCACACTGGTGATGATCGCACCGGTCGTGCGTGCCGCCATGCCACCCAGACTGATGATGCGCCCCCAGCCCCGGCGCTGCATGTACGGGGCTACCTCACGCGCGCAGCGCAAATAGCCCATGACCTTCACGTTGATATCCGGGTAGAACGCGTCGTCGGTGATCTCGGCCAGCTTCGGGGACGGCGCCGCGCCGCCGGCAACAGCGGCGCAGTTCACGAGGATGTCCAGGTGCTCGAATCTCGCGGCCGCCTCCTGTACCATGGCCCGCACCGATGTGTCATCTCCCGTATCGGCGGTGATGGGGATGACGCGGCGGTTGGTCTCAGCGGCGAGCTCCCCCGCCGTGGTCTCAAGAGCGACTCGCGTCCGCGCGACGATGCCAACGTCGACGCCCTCGAGGGCGAGCTGCCGGGCGATAGCCTTGCCAATGCCTCGGCCACCGCCCGTCACGATGGCGGTCTTCCCAGCGAGTTCGAGATCCACAATATGCTCCGTTCTCGATGTATCGGTCACGCTGTATGCCCGACGATTCGCGCCGGGTCTGTTCGCTTACCGCTGTTCGGTGGGGCAGACTACGTCAACCAGGGCAAGCTTGTTCGTGGCCAAGGCCGTGCCGAGCGCGCCCGCGATCACCTCGTCGTCGTGCGCTACGAATTGGGCGGACTCACGTCGCGCAAGAGTATCAAGACCGGTGGTGGTCCCCTTCCCGCCTGGAAGAGACACGATGCGGGTAGCGCGGCGATGCTAGCCGCTTATCAGCGCAAGGCTGTGCACCGACGGCAGGCCCGTGACGATCTGCCGAAAGTGCTCGCCGGCGTCGTCGCTCGCCCAGACCGTGCCGTCGGTCATGCCCATGTAGCAGAGGTCGGGGTCCTCGGGATCTCCGACGAGCGCACGGGGCACGCAACGATTCTCCTCAGGTAGTGCCTCGGGAAGCTTGCTCCACGTCTCGCCCTGGTCGGTGCTGCGGACGACAGAGGCGCCGGGGCCCTCGGGCCGATTCCAGCCACCCGGGCCCGTCGCAGTGACGGCCGTCAACAGCGTCTGCGGACGGGAGGGATGAACCACGATGTGGGCGGGCGTGTAGAGGCAGTCCTCAATCCCTTGGGTGCAGCGGTGCCAGTGTGCCCCCTGGTCCGTGCTCCGGAAGATGCCCTTTCCTCCCGTGGCGACGACCGTCGCTGGGTCATCGGGCATCACGTAGATGGCGTGCGAGTCGTGGTCTACTCCCTCGGAGATCTGCTCCCACGTCGCGCCGCCATCGAGACTGCGCACGCACCATCCCTCCTCGATCGCCCCGAAGACGATGGACGGGTCGCCGGTGTGGATGCCGAGGTCCTTCATGCGGCTGATGTGTGGAGGAACCGGCCCGGTCCATTGCTTAGCGCTGCGCAGCGTGTGCAGCCGCGCGCACTCCTCCCAGCTCTCACCGTGATCGTCGCTCACGAACACGTGCGCAGGGCTCGTGCCGATGAACATCCTCTTCGTCGTGGGGTGCTGCGCGATGCTCCAGAGATCCTTGTAGACGACCCCGTGGTTACCCTCGTGCCAGTGCTCGCCGCTGTCGTCGCTGACGAAGACCCCGACGCGCGTGGTGCCCGCGTAGAGACGGCGAGGATCGTCCACGTCTTGGCACACGGGAGCACGCATCACACCCTGCCCCTGAAACCAGATCAGGCTCGCGTCGAAATCGCCGTCGCGCCCATCGATGTGAAAGAGGCCGTCCGCGGTTCCCGCGTAAATCACCCGGTCAGACATGGCCATGATGGACCTCCTCCCTTCTGCTACGCTGTTTATATCTCTGTCTGGACGCCCTGTCACCCCCGGCGTGGTTTTTCATGTGCGATGCACGCGCGACGCAACTTGGCGGAGGAATACCCTATCGTCGGTCGATCAGATCGCGTTGGATCGCACCAGGTGAGGTGCAGCCACACAGCGCCATCGCGAGGTCGATCTCCTGGCGGAGCAGCTCCAGCACGCGCGACACCCCCTGCTCCCCTGCCACGGCGAGCCCCCACAGCGCCGGCCGACCCAGGAGGACCGCCTTCGCACCGAGGCCGATCGCCTTCACGACGTCGGTGCCCCGTCGGATACCGCCGTCCATCAGCACCTCCATCTGCCCTCCCACGGCGTCGACGACCTCCGGCAGCGCTTCGATCGTCGGTGGCGACGTGTCGAGCTGCCGGCCGCCATGATTCGACACGATCACCGCTGCCACGCCGTGGTCGATCGCGCGAGATGCGTCGTCGCCGCGAACGACTCCCTTGATGACGACCGGGAGCCGTGTGGCCGCGCAGAGCCAATCGACATCGGCCCATGTCAGGGATGGATCGAGGAGCGCCGCGAAGTAGGCCGCGAGGCCGGAGTCGGCGACCTCGGTGGGGAGCTCTCCGAATCCCATGCCCGCGAGGTTCTCGATCCTGAGCCCGGGTGGCAGGTGGAACCGATTTCGGACGTCCATCTCGCGCCGGCCGAGCAGAGGGGCATCGACGGTGAGCACGAGCGCGCGGCAACCCGCCGCCTCGACCCGCTCGACGAGCGCGCGTGTTGCTCCTCGATCGCGGTAGACGTAGAGCTGGAACCAGAGTGGGCCCGGCGCCGCGGCCGTGACCTCCTCAACCGAGCTGTTGGACAACGTGCTTAGCACCATGAGCGTGCCCGCGCGCCGTGCCGCGCGTGCCGTCGCGACTTCGCCGTCCGGGTGGGCCATCCGATGAAAGGCGGTGGGCCCGACGAGCACCGGCATCGAGAGCGGTTCCCCCAACACCGTGGTCGATAGGTCTCTGCGGCTCACATCGACGAGCACGCGGTAGCGGAGCCGAATGTGGTCAAACGCGGCTCGATTCTCGCGCAGGGTCACCTCGTCGTGGGCGCCGCTTGCGTAGTAGTCGTATGCCATAGGCGCCAGCTGCTCGCGTGCCAGGGCTTCGTATTCGAAGAGGTTGATCGGCTCCGGGTCAGATCGCACGCGGCGCGTCCTCCTCGTTCCGCGCGTCCTATTGGACAGGCGCTGAGGGTGAGCGGGATCGTCGTGTACTATGCCACGAGCCTCCGCATGGAATAATGCACCCGTCTGCTCCGATGGATCGCTGATCGTCGGTCTATCATTTCGAAACGGAGTCCGCATGTCCATCAACATTGCCTTCGAGCGCTATCGTCTGAGCAACGGTCTCGAGGTCATCCTGCACGAGGACCACGCGATCCCGATGGCCGCCGTCAACGTCTGGTACCACGTCGGCTCGCAAAACGAAGAGCCGGATCGGACAGGCTTTGCCCATCTTTTCGAACACATCATGTTCAAAGGGTCGAAGCACCACGCACGCGAGTACTTCATGCCCCTCCAAGAGGTCGGCGCGAACGTCAACGGGTCGACCAGCACCGACCGAACGAACTACTACGAGAACGTCCCCGCCGAATACCTGGAGCTTGCGCTCTGGCTCGAATCCGACCGCATGGGGTACCTGCTGGACGCCCTCGACCAGGCGAGCTTTGACGTCGAACGCGAGGTAGTGAAGAACGAGCGGCGGCAAAGCTACGAGAATCGGCCGTATGGGCTCGCCGGCCAGGAGATCCGCAGGGCATTGTTCCCCCCCAACCATCCGTACCACTGGCAGACGATCGGGTCGCAGGAGCACCTCGACGCCGCCTCGCTCGAGGATGTGAAGGCGTTCTTTCGCCGATACTACGCGCCCAACAACGCCAGCCTCGCCATCGCCGGCGACATCGACGTCGAGGACACCAAGCAGCTCGTCGAGAAGTACTTCGCCGACTTGCCGCCGGCGCCGTCGGCGCCGCGCATCGAGCGCTGGATGCCTGCGCTCGGCGGCGAGGTGCGGATCGGCCTCGAGGACCAGGTCCAGCTAAACCGACTGTACCTTGCGTGGGTCGGGCCGCAGCGCTTCGACCCCGATGAAGCGCCGCTCGAGGTTCTCGCCTCGATTCTGGGCGAGGGACGCAGCTCGCGCCTGTACCGGTCACTCGTGTATGAGAAGCGGGTCGCCCGCGAGGCCAACGCCCGCTTCGGGTCGATGGAGGTCGCCGGGGAGTTCCGTCTGGACGCGACGATCGTGCCGGGCGCCGATGTCGCGGAGGCGGAGGGCGCGCTGCTCGCCGAGATCGAACGGCTCAGGATCGAGCCACCCACTGACGAGGAGATCGGTCGGGCCGTTAATCGGCTCGAGGCTCGCCACGTCCGCCAGCTCGAGAGCATCGGCGGATTTGGCGGCCGCGCCAATCTCCTGAACTACTTCAACGTCTTCGCCGGTGATCCCGGCCGCCTGAACTCCGACTTCGATCGGTATCTGGCGGTGACGCCCGGCGATGTCCAACGCGTCGCCCGCACCTACCTCGGTCCCGGCCGCGTACGACTCCTCGTTGTGCCCAAGCCGGCCGTGTCGCCGTCACCGACCAGCATCGACCGCACGCAGCAGCCCAGTCCCGGACGGCCACGCGCGTTTCGTCCGCCGGTCCCACAGCGCCTCCATCTCGGAGGCGGCCTGGACCTGCTTGTCGTGGAGAAGCGGGAGCTGCCGACCGTCGCCGCAGCCGTGTACTTCCCCGGCGGCGCCTTGCGCGATGCGACCGACGCGCCCGGTCTGTCGGCCTTCACGGTCCGTCTGCTCACTGAGGGCACGCGAAGCCGCTCCAGTCGGCAGATCGCCGAGGAGAACGACTCCATCGCTGCTCGTCTGAACGTCCACGCCCACCGCGAGTATGATGCTGCCACGACCGAGGTGCTGACGCGGCATTGGCCGCGGGCACGTGATCTCCTTGCTGATGTTCTTACCAACGCGAACTTCCCGGCGCACGAGGTCGAGCGTGTTCGAAAGGAGTGGATGACGGACCTGCGGCGGCTGCGCGACGATGCCAACGCTATTGCCGACCGCGTCAGCACCGGTGTCCTGTTCGGCCGCGACACGCCCCAAGGGCACCCGACCAATGGCAGAGAGGACGCGATCGCCGCTCTGGCACGCGCCGCGCTTGTTGACCACCACGAGCAAAGCATTCTCCGCGGACGCCCCACGTTTGTCCTCGTGGGCGACATCGACGCCCAGAATGCCGCGCGCGAGCTCGAGGACGCGTTCGGGAGCTGGGGCAGGCGAGTCGAGCGTCCGTCGGTTCAGGACCCGGGAGGCTCGGGAAGAGAAGGCGTTTCCGTCACGGGCGCGGTTCCATCCAATTCTGATCGCTCGTCGACAGGCGCGCGAGAGTTGGGTCGCCCTACGACGATCTACCTCGTCGACAAGCCCGGCGCAGCGCAGTCCGTGATCCTTGCGAACCAAGTCAGTGCCTCGCGCGTCGATCCCGACTACCTCCCGCTTGTGATTATGAACATGACCTTCGGCGGCCAGTTCACGGCTCGTCTGAACATGAACCTGCGTCAAGACAAGGGGTACACGTACGGCTACCGATCCGGGTTCGATTGGCGGCTGGGGCGTTCTCGCTTCTCGGCAGGCGGTGCGGTCCACACTGCCGTGACGAGGGAAGCTCTCATTGAGACACTGAAGGAATTTCGCGACGTGCATGCGGAACGCCCGATCAGCGAGGACGAGTTCACCAAGGCGCGCCTCGGTCTGATCCGCGGGTATCCGCCGACGTTCGAGACGACCGGGCAGATTCTGGGCCGGCTCATGGATCTCGTCCATTTCGAACTCGCGGACGACTATTACCGTGGCCAGATTGAGCGGCTCCAGTCGGTGACGCTCGCCGAGGTCCAGCGCGTCGCGGCAGAGTACGTCGACCCGGATCGGCTGTCCATCGTTGTCGTCGGCGACCGTGCCGTGATCGAGCGGGGTCTGGAGGCGCTTGAGCTCCCCATCATCCATCTCAACCACGAAGGTGAGGCAGTTAGCTGAGGACACACCAACGGTTCACGGATCGACGCCCGACAGCCCCAAACCGGGCTCAGCGACGAACGGATGTGTGCCTGGTGGGTCAGTTCTCAGGGATATTGCCATTGCGCCGCGAAGCGGCGCGGGACAAGCCCGCGCCCTACTGGACGAAAAGGCCACGCTCACAGAAACTGACCCACTAGCTGCCCGCGGCGACTCGCTGCTGAGCCAGTTCGGGTCGAAATGCCGCGCGGGCGACCCGCTCGTGACGGATCGGGATCATTGGCTCGTTCTTCTCGGGGTCTCGCACCACCGCCATCGGATCCTCGCCGCGTTCGACCCGATCGATGTTCTCGAGGAGCAGATTGTGATATAGCGCGACACCCTTGTCGGACGTCGCGAGGTGCTCGATCGTGCGGTCCGAGACGGGGCCCTGTCCGATCCAGGCCATCTCATCCTGCCGGATGACCACGGGCGCGAACACGCGTCCCATCTCGTCGTACATCACCTCTTCCCGTTCTACATGTAGCTCCTGCTGCGGGGCGGCGTCAGGCGATCGCAGGGTTCCTCGGTACAGGACGTGCATCGTGTGCGTGTCGTCGATGGGCACGCGGATCTGGTAGCTGTGATAGGCATCCTGCAGCTGAGCGAGGGTATTGGGGAACAGGATCGGGTGGCCAACCGTCCAGTCGTCGCCGTCTTCGGGCTCCCCCTCCACCAGTCGGCGCTTGTAGACGCCGTACTCGAAGACGTCGAAGTCGATCTTGAGGTGACGCGGCGTCTGCATCGCTGGGGGCTTCCCGAGGCGGCGGTTGATGTAGTTCCCGTAGTGCCCGTGAAGGTGCTCGAAGTGGACGGGGTCCATCGAGTTGTCCATGCACTGGACCCAGTTACACGGCAAGATCTTGAAGCTCACGCGCCGGTCGAGATCCTCGCGCACGAAGCCCTCATAACGGGGCAGCAGCGGCCGGGGCTCCGGGCCGAGGTACGCCCAGAGGAGCCCCCCGAGCTCCTGAACCGGGTAGGCCTTGATACGCAGCGGTAGACACGCTGGCTCGAACGGCATGTCCACAACATGACCCTCGGTGTCGTAGGTCCAGCCGTGATAGGCGCA
Source organism: Chloroflexota bacterium (assembly GCA_009377635.1). Classification (GTDB taxonomy): domain Bacteria; phylum Chloroflexota; class UBA6077; order UBA6077; family SHYK01; genus WHTR01. The sequence continues at coordinate 5,129 of WHTR01000036.1, read as the reverse complement.
GCGCAGTCCGTTCTCCTGCGGGATGCCGTAGGCGAGTGAGATCGCGCGGTGCGCGCACCGCTCACCGATGAGCCCGATCTCTCCCCGCTGGCTCCGGAACAACGTCAAGTTCTCCCCCAGCAGCCGGATCGGTTGGACCGGCTCCTTCTCGAGTTCCGGAGCGGTCCCCACGACGTGCCAGTAGCGCCGCAGGAGCTCACCCATTGGCGTTCCGATGGACGTCTGCGTCAATCGCTCGTTCTGTTCCTTCGTAAGCATTGCCGACGCTCCTCAACTCGAAGTGGTGGGTTGCTTGCCCCCCATATACCACCGTAGTTCGAGGCAGTCAACTCAGAGGGGAAGATGGTGTATAACGCCGGCGTCACAGGAGCACTATGTCTCAACCCAGCGAACGCCCCCGTCTCAACGTCCTCTCGCGGGAGATCTTTCTCACCCTCTACTTGCCGTCCATGGCGCTGTCCCTTGGCCTGGGGATCGCCGCGCCGGTCCTGCCTGCATTCGCCAAGTCATTCGACGTGAGCTTTGAGGTCGCCACCCTCGTCGTGATCGTCTACGGCATCGGCGGACTGCTCGCCACGTTTCCGACGGGGTACATGATCGACCGCGTTGGTCGTCGCCCCATTCTCCTGGTTGGTCCCATGATCACCGCCGCCGCCTCGTTCCTCACCGCGTCAGCGCAGTCGTTTCCGGAGCTCTTGGCATGGCGGTTCCTCGGGGGCTCCGCCGCGCAGATGTGGCAGCTCTCACGATTGGCGATGATCGCCGACACGGCGGCAGATCGGGAGCGGGGGCGCATGATCACCTGGATGATGCAGGTGTCGCGTGCCACGCACCTCTTCGCCCCGGCTCTCAGTGGATTCGTGGCCTATTTCTGGGATATCCGCATTCCCTTCGTCCTGCATGGCGTCCTGGTGCTGCTGGCCATCATCCCCAGCCTCAGGTTGGCGAAGGAGACGGATCCGGCGAGGCGCGAGGGCCGGCGGGAGGTCTCCCAGCCAGGGGACTGGCGGTACATCCGCTCGGAGCTCGTCCGGCCGCAGATGTTGGCCTTTCTCACGGCACAGTTCCTGGCGAACTTCACTCGCGGCCTCACCCGAGGTGGTCTCCTGTATCTCTATGCTGCCTACACCTACGGCGCCGGAACAGTGACACTTGGCCTCATGGCGACGGCCAACAGTTTCCTCGGCCTCCCCATCGGGTTCGCCACGGGGTACGTCATGGATCGTTGGGGACGAAAGAAGACGATCGTGCCGGGCTTCTCGCTCCTCTCGGTCGCCATGGTGTTCATGACGGCCACCGCCTTGTTCCAACTCCCCTTCGAGCTCTTTGTCGCATCCTACTTCGCGGTCTATCTGTCCCAGAGCATCACGGGCGGAAACATGCAGGTCATGGGGTCGGATCTCGCGCCGCGTCGAGCCCGAGGCCGGTTCATGGCCTTCTGGCGGTTGATTGCCGAAGCCGGCAACGAGCTGAGCCCGCCAGCTTTCGCGATCATCGGCGGGACGCTGGGCTACGCTGCCTCGTTCGGGACGCTCTCGATTGGGGCGTTGTCCGTTGCCCTCATCGTCGGCCTGCTCATTCGGGAAACCGTTGGTCGCGAGAGAGGCGAGCTTGAGGCAGAGCCGCCAGCCCCGGTGCCCGACGGTCCCCCTACCGAAGCCGCCTCCGACTCAACCGCCGTTCCAGGTGGTTCGAGAGGGCGCAGCTCCTTACCTCCACCGTGACCCCCGAATTGCGAACGGACAGCGCGCGACGGGCACAGGATCGTCCGTCGGACACAAGCAGCCTCCGTGCTTGAGTTCGGGCACCGGAGTGTGTAGACTCGCCGCAGGACGCCCCATAGCTGATGTGCAACGCGTACCCGTCAGCGGATGATGGGGTTCACAGCAATCGTCGTCGATGGGGAGGCACGAGTATGCGCGCGCATAGGTCCCTGATCCTCTTCTGGCTCGTACTCGCGACGTTGGTCGCCGCCTGCGCCGGCCCAAGCCCGAGCGGGCCAGGGGCGCCCGATGGGGGCGACAGCGTCGGGCGCACCGAACCGACGAGAATGACGGTTGCCATCCGCGGCGATCCCAAATCTCTCAGCGCCAAGCTGAACTCCGCTGCGGGCGCGGGCGGGACCCCCGGCGCGGCCGAGATCGAGGAGATGGTCAACGCTGGGCTGGGCATCCGGCTCGACACGGGCGTCATCCACCCACAGCTTGCGGAGAACATCCCCACCGTCGAGAACGGGCTCTGGAAGGTCTTCCCCGACGGGCGGATGGAGACGACATGGAAGGTCCGCGAGGGCGTCCGCTGGCACGACGGCACACAGTTCACAACGGACGATCTCCTGTTCACTGCGATGGTTGAGCGGGATGCGGACCTCCCGATCTTCCGTGACGTGTCACACGACTCTATCGAGAGCCTCGACGCGCCGGATCCTCGAACCATCGTTGTCACCTGGAGCAGGCCCTTCGTGGAGGCCGATACGCTGTTCACGAGCACCCGAGGGCTACCGATGCCGCGACACCTCCTCGAGCAGACGTACCTCGAGGACAAGGAGAACTTCACGAACCATCCATTCTGGGCGAGCGAGATGGTCGGGACCGGAGCCTACAAGCTCCAGGACTACGTGCTCGGGAGCCACCTCGTACTGCAAGCGAACGACCGGTACGTGCTTGGCCGTCCCAAGATCGACCAGGTCGAGGTGCGATTCATCCCCGATCCGAGCACGATCGGGGCCAACATCCTGGCTGGCGAGGTGGACACGACCCTCGGCGGGCGCCTTTCCATCGAGTGGGGGATTCAGATCCGAGACCAGTGGTCGGCCGGCAGGATGGAGATCACCCCGCCCACCGCCATGATCTCCGCCTATCCGCAGTTCATGAATCCGAGCCCGCCGGTCATCGGGAGCCAGCAGTTCCGGCAGGCGCTCCTATACGCGGTGGACCGTCAGCAGATCATCGATAGCCTCACCGGGGGGCTTGCGCCGATTGGTAACAGCATCATCCCCGAGGACGATGCAGACTACCGAGACATCGAGCGCAGCGTCGTCCGCTACCCCTTCGATCCGGCGCGGGCTTCCCAGATGATCCAGTCCCTCGGGTACAACAGAGGAACGGACACCATGTTCCGGGACAGTTCGAACCAGCCGCTGTCGGTGGAGATGCGGACCCAGTCGACCGACGACGCGCAGATGAAGACGATGCTCGCCATCGCCGACTTCTGGCAGCAGGCGGGCGTGGCGGTCGAGCAGTTGCCAGTGCCCCAGCAGCGCGCGCAGGACCGCGAGTACCGAGCGACGCGCCCGGCCTTCGAGCTCGTCCGGCAGCCGGGCCGGACCCGGAACCTCATCCGGTTCTACGGGCCGAATACGCCCCTGCCCGACAACAACTTCACCGGTGAAAACCGAACACGGCACGTCAATCCGGAGTTCGATGCCTTGATCGACCGGTTCTACTCGACGATTCCCCGGCAGGAGCGGATGCCGACGCTCGCGCAGATCGTTCAGTACATGACGGATCAAGTGCTCATCCTGCCGATGTATTGGGACCCGACCCCGACGATGGTGTCGAACCGGCTCGCGAACATCAGCGACTTTGGGGAGGTCTGGGACGTCCACCTGTGGGAGGTTCGCTGAGGGTTAGTCCTACCCCCGGTTCTGCCAGGCGACCGACACTCGGCGGCTTCGCGTCTCATGGCCATCGCCCCAGAATGCGCGGTACGCGCTCCGTTCACGCGGGAGCTCGATCATCGGCTCGTTCTTCGCCGGGTCTCGGACCACGGCCATCGGGTCCTCGCCGCGCCCTACCTTTTCGATGTTTTCGAGTAGAAGCTGATGATAGAGGAGGACGCCTTTATCCGAGGTAACCAGGTGCTCCCGCGTGCGATCGGTGATGGGCCCCTGAGCCACCCACGCGAGCATGTCCTGCCTCGGGATTTCGTCGAGAGGGACTGTCGGGTTTCCCCGCTCGTCGAACCAGGTGACTCGTCGGGTTGGGATCTCGCGGCGTGACTGTGTGCCGTCTTTCAAAGGGACCGACTGATAGCGGACATGCAGGGTGTGCGTCTCGTCCATCGGGACCCGGACCTGGTAGTTGGGGCGCGCGTCCCCCACGTACAGGATGTTCGGGAAGAGAAACGGGTGTCCGATGGTCCAGTCGTCGCAATCCTCGGGCTCACCCTCGACGAGCCGCCGCTTGATGATTCCGTACTCGAACAGGTCGAAATCGATCTTGAGATGGCGGGCAGGGAAGAGCATGGGCGGCTTCCCCAGCTTCTTCAGTACGTAGTTCCCAAAATGCCCGTGGAGATGCTCAAAATGGACCGGGTCGAGCGAGTTGTCCATGCATTGGAGCCAGCTGCAGGGGAGGACCGTAATCTCGACGTATCGATCGATATCGTCGCGGACGAACAGGTCGTAGCGTGGGAGCAGCGGTGCCGGCTCAGGCCCGAGGTAGGCGAAGACGAGGCCTCCTAGCTGCTGGACGGGATAGGCCTTGATCTGGAGGGGCAGGCATGCCGGCTCGAACGGCATGTCGATGACCCGCCCGGCCGCATCGTACGTCCAGCCGTGGTACGCGCAGCGCAGGCCGTTCTCCTGGGGAATCCCGTACGCCATATTGAGGCCACGGTGGGCGCAGCGATTCGCGACGAGCCCTAGCCCGCCCCGGGCGTCGCGGAACAGCACGAGGTCCTCGCCAAGCAGCCGCAACGGGTGCACGGGGTCCTCGTCCAGCTCGGCAGTGCCGGCGACGGGATGCCAATAGCGGCGGAGCAGCTCGCCCATGGGCGTTCCTGACCCGACCTGGGCCAATCGCTCGTGCACGTCCTGCGTCAGCATGCGCCCTCCTCACCAGATGGATGCGCCACCGTTGATATTTCAATGATACTCGGCTCGCTAGCCGTCGGCTCCCTCGGCGTAGCGAAGCAGGGACGCGCCCTTGGGTGCTCGGGTGGGGCCGTACGGGATTCCTTTCGGGATGTACACGCAGGCGCCAGCGGAGTACGCAGTGTCGCCGAACTCGACCTCCCCTTCCAGAACGTACCACATCTCGTCATACGGATGGCTGTGCACCGGAATGTTCGTCTCCGGTCCCCAATAGCGAATCATGATGTTGGCGCCTTCGCCCTTCCCGTTCGTG
>WHTR01000035.1:26165-29468 GCA_009377635.1 Chloroflexota bacterium | reverse complement strand
GCGCCAGCCCTGCCCACGTTTCCATGCCGCCCTCGACAGGATAGTACCATATGCGATACTATGTTGATATCGGAGGCTCGGGCGGTGGCAAAGCGGGACAACCGGGTCGACGCGATGCGGCGGAATCCGAGCTCGGTGCGATTCGACGATCTCTGCCGGCTCCTGGAGGACCATGGCTTCACGATGCGGCCCCACAGCGGCGGCAGCCATCGCGTCTTCCGTCACCCGCAGCTCGCGGACAACCTCTCCATCCCCGAGCGTCGGCCCGCGGTACGCGCGGTCTACGTGAAGAAGGCGCTCCGAGCCATCGATGCCATCGAGGAGGAATGACATGAGCCGCACAGCAGAGTTGAGCCGCTCACTGGAAGCGTACATGAGCCTGCCCTATCGGATGGAGATCTCGTGGGACGAGAACTATTGGGCGGTGGAGTTCCCCGAGCTGCCGCACCTCGCCGCTGATGCGGATCGATGGGAGGACCTGCCGGCCGCTATCGAGGAGGCGAAGCGGGTGTACTTTACCTCGATGCTGGAGGACGGGAAGCCGATTCCGGAGCCGAAGCCATTCCACGAGCAGTTTTCTGGGAAGTTCGTCGTGCGTATTCCCACGGGCCTGCATGCCCGTCTAGTGGAAACCGCCGAGCGGGAAGGCGTCAGCCTGAACACCCTGGCGGTGTCCGCGCTGGCACAGGCCGTGGGCACTGGGGGGACCCGTCCGCTCCCCCCGGCGCGAGCGGCGGGCTCGTCGGTGGCTCGACCGCGACCATCCGCGCGCTGACCCACGCCCGAGCCTCGTCGCCCCGGTGCAGGTCGCGGTGCACGAACCTCTGATGCCGTCAGGCGTTGAGCAGTCTATAGTTACCGCAACAGGTCTCAAGTCGACTGGAGATCGATATGCTTGCGCGGCTGCTGCGCGAAGATCCGGGACCGAAACCGCTGGTTGGGGCTGCCGCCCGACGCGAGGCGACGTCGACGGCCGTCCTAACAGCAGCGTTGCTCGCCTACGCCAACGCGGACGCGTGGATCGCCGAGCGCCGCGAGCGGGCCGAGCGCTGGGCCGGGGCTGGCGTGCAAACAAGCTTGAATCCCATCCACCTCACCGTGCTCGCGTTCGTGCTCGCATGGGCATTCGCGGATCGTCTGACGGCGCGGGATCTGGGAATCGGGGCTCAAGGTCTGACCCGCAGCGCGCTGACGGGACTGCTCCTTGGTGCGCTTGGCTCCGTGCCCATCCGCCTCTTCTTCGCCTTTCCCCTCGTGACGAACAACGCGCTCCGACACCCCGAATTTCAGGGCATTGGGCTCGGGCGTCTATTCTGGCTGATCGGCGCCCAGTTCCTCATCGGCACCGCCGTGGTCGAGGAGGTCGCGTTCCGCGGGCTGCTCCACGCGAAGCTGGCGCGTCTCGTCGGAGAGCGAAGGGCGTTGGTGGTGGGCAGCGCCATCTTCGCCGCGTGGCACATCGTCATCACATGGTACAACCTGCGGCGATCGAACCTGCCGCCTCGGCTGTTCCCGATCCTGTACCCCGCCACCCTCGCCGTGCTCTCTGGGGCCGGGCTGCTGTTCGGAGGGCTCCGCCAGTACACGGGCAACCTGGTCGCGAGCGTTATCGCCCACTGGGTCATGGTCGTGACCATCGTGCTGTCCGTCGCTCGGCCGAAGCGCGCGTAACAGATGAACCTACCCCGTCCGCTCGGAGACGACCTTCGCCTCGAGGAAGAGCTTCAGGTAGTCGCTCCCGCCTTGGCGTTCGTGCCGCTCATGTTGAAGCCGCCGAACGGCTCGACGCCGACCAGCGCGCCCGTTATCTTGCGGTTGACGTACAGGTTTCCGACATGGAAGTCGCGGCGAGACTGCGCCAGTCGCGCCGGATCGCGCGAGTAGACGCCGCCGGTGAGCCCGTAGACGGTCCCGTTGGCGAGAGCCAGGGCCTCGTCGAAGCTTCGTGCGCTGGCCATCGAGACGACGGGCCCGAAGATCTCCTCCTGCATCATGCGCGAGTCCGGAGGCACGTCCGCGAAGACGGTCGGATGGACGTACCAGCCGGTTGCGTCGTCGGTCTCGCCCCCGGCCACCAGTCGCCCCTCGCTCCTCCCCAGCTCGATGTACTCGGACACCTTGTGAAACTGCGACCGATCGGCCACCGGCCCGACGTCCGTCTCGAAGAGCTGTGCGGGCCCGACGCGAAGCATCTCCGCGCGCCGTGCGACTCGTTCCACGAGATCTTCGTAGACGGCGCTCTGCGCGATGACCCGCGAGCATGCGGAGCACTTCTGTCCCTGAAACCCGAACGCCGACTGCGTGATTCCGCTCACGGCCTGGTCGAGATCGGCAGAGTCGTCCACCACGATCGCGTTCTTCCCGCCCATCTCGATAATGGCGCGCTTGAGCCACCGCTGGCCGGGCTGAACACGCGCCGCAAGCTCATTGATATGCACGCCCACGTCGCGCGATCCGGTGAAGCTCACGAAGCGCGTGCGCGGGTGGGCCACGAGGTAGTCCCCGACCGAGTCGCCGGGCCCCGGCAGGAAGTTGAGCACGCCGTCCGGCAGCCCCGCCTCCTCGAACACCTCGACGACCATCGCCGCGATCACCGGCGTCAGGCTCGACGGTTTGAAGATCAGCGTGTTCCCGGTGAGCACGGCGCTGCTGACGAGCCCGGTCGCGATGGCGCACGGAAAGTTCCATGGGGGGATGGCAACGCCCGTTCCCAGCGGGAGGTAGACGAGCTCGTTCATGACGCCGCGCGCAGGCACGAGCGGCTGCGGTCCATCGAGCTCCAAGACCTTGCGGCTGTAGAACTCCAGGAAGTCGATGGCCTCGGCCGTGTCGGCGTCAGCCTCGGGCCAGGGCTTGCCGACCTCGAGAACCATGGTGGCCGAGAGATCGTGTTTGCGCCGCCGCATGATCGCAGCGGCTCGCAGCCCGATGCGCGCCCGCTCGATCGCGGCTGTATGCGACCACGGGGGAAACGCACGGTCTGCCGCCTCGATGGCACGCTCCGCCTCTGCGGGTCCCGCTTTCGCCACGCGGCCCACGATCCGGCCGTGCTGGCTAGGGTTGAGCGACTCGATCCACGCGCGCGTCGTGACCCGCTCGCCGTCGATAACCAGTGGATACTCGCTCCCAAACGTGCCTTCTCGCCGCGCCAGCGCCGCCTGGAACGCCTCTCGCTGCTGCGTCTGCGAGAAATCCGTAAGCGGCTCATTGCTGAACTCCGGAACCGTCATGTCGCCCTCCCACCAGCTCCGACTGCGGTCGGATGCACCGTTCGGCAGACGGATGATATAGTCTCCAGGTTTG
>WHTR01000035.1:0-26065 GCA_009377635.1 Chloroflexota bacterium | reverse complement strand
CCGACTGCGGTCGGATGCACCGTTCGGCAGACGGATGATATAGTCTCCAGGTTTGTAGAAAGCGAAGACTGGATGCTTCGCATTGATCATCTATCGCTCGGCTCATGGACCGCAGGGAAGGTCGTGGGGCCGAGCGCAAAGGGGGTGGAGCGCTGCCCGAGTACGAGCTGATGTTCATTCTCCCGCCGAATCTCGAGGAGCAGGCGACCAACGCCGCCACCGAGCGGGTGCGCAGCTACGTTGCCGCGCGCGGTGGCGAGGTCCAGAGCCATGAACCCTGGGGGAGGCGCAGGCTGGCATATCCCATTCGCAAGCATACGGAAGGGATGTACCACGTCGCGCGGATCACGCTCGGGCCTGACAACGCCATCGAGCTGGACCGAGCGCTGCGGCTCAACGAGCAGATCCTTCGGCACCTCATCGTTCGGGCTGATCGTTGACGTAGGGTAGTTGTGAGAGAAGAAGGAGCATTCGATGGCGGGCCTGTGCAAAGCGATGATCATTGGAAATCTTGGCGGCGACCCGGAGATGCGGTACACCCCCTCCGGCCGGGCGTTCACCAGCTTCAACGTTGCCTGTAACCGGACGTACACGACGGCCGACGCCGAGCGCCGCGAGGAGACGGAGTGGTTTCGGGTGACCGCGTGGGGGCGCCTCGGAGAGGTCTGCAACCAGTACCTCAACAAGGGCCGCAGGGTCTACATCGAGGGCCGGCTGTCGTCCCGATCGTGGGACGGGCCGGACGGTCAGCGTCGGTTCAGCCTCGAGATCAACGCCAGCGACATGGTAATCGTCGACTCACGACCGCGTCCGAACGGCCAAGAAGGCTCCGCGGGAGCCGAGGAGCCCAGCGACCTGGACTCGATTCCCTTCTAAGCGCTCCAGGGTGGGTGCCCCGCGCGAAGGCGCATCGCGCCTATCCAGCGGATGACGTCCCCAATTTGGATTGAGGCACTGCATGACAGAAGAACAGACGGTGACCCCAGCAGAATCAGGCGGGACGCCGCCAGCCGCGCCACCCGCTTTCGCGCGTCCTGGTGCACCCACCGCCACCGGGCCGGCGCGCAGGCCAATGCAGCGACGTGGTCCCCGCGGCAGGTACCCACCTCGGCGGCGCGTCTGCCAGTTCTGCGTGGATAAGATCGACGTCATCGACTTCAAAGACGTCTCCCGGCTGCGCCGGTACCTCTCCGACCGGGCAAAGATCGAGCCGAAGCGGAAGACCGGTACGTGTGCCAGGCATCAGCGGCAGCTGGCCGTCGCGCTCAAGCGAGCCCGCTTCATGGCGCTGCTCCCTTACACGGCGAACCACATTCGCCTGAGTGGGATCAGCCTCCGAGGCTGATCCTCAGCCAAGACCGGGCGGTGAGCTGTCAGCCTCCAGCGCAGGAGCCGAGGCGAGACCACGGCGAACGCGCCTAGGCTCGTTTTACCCAGGCCCCTGCCAAGTCCACGACATCTGGTCCCCCGGAAGGGAGAACCGTGTCCCGCCAACGACCGGAATCGCCCCGAGACCGCGAGCGACGGCGACGCGCCACCGCCGAAGCGGCTCGTGCGCGTCCCTCCGTCCGCCAGCTCTCGCGCGGCGCGCGGGAGCGGCTTCAGCAGCGGTTGATCTTGGGTGCGGTTGGCGTGATCGGCCTCATCGCGGTTCTGATCGTTGGCGGTGGCATCTACCGTGAGCTGATCGGGTACCCCAGCGAGCCGGTTGCCTTTGTCGCCGGCGAAACAATCTCGCTGCGCCAGATCACCGAATCTCTGACCGAGGAGATGCGCGCGCTCCAGGCACAGGCCGGGTCACAGGCGCAGGACGCGACAAACCCCGCCGCAGCGCAATCGTCGGTCCAACAGCTCATCAGTGCGCAGGAAACGCTCCCCGAAGACGTGCTGGAACGAGAGATCGAGAACACGCTCATTCGACAGGAGGCCGAGCGGCGCGGCATCAGCGTGCCGCCCATCGACATCGACGCGAAGATCAACGAACGGCTTTCCATCCAGCGCGACCTGCTGGCCCAGCCGACGGCCACACCAACGGAAACCCCGACGCCGCGGCCCACGTCCACGCCGACGCCGGAAGGGTTCGTGCCCTCCCCCACCCCTACCCGGACACCAACCCCGGACCCCCTGACGCCAACGCCCACGCCGACACCGTCGCCAACTCAGACGCCAACACCAACGCTCGACCCCCTGACGCCAACGCCGACCAGAACGCCGTTTCCGACCCGGCCGACCTCCACGCCAGAGGTCACGCCAACGGCGGCGCCGACCCTGGAGCCGGGGGAGTTTCAGCAAGCCTACGAGGACCTCCGGTCCGCCGTGTCATCGGAGCAGCGGTACAGACAGGGCGTGGAGCTTGAGCTCGTGCGGGAACGGCTCCGGGAGTCGATTAAATCAGGAATGCCCACAGCAGGCCCGACGGCGCACGTGCTTCGCCTGGCGACGTCGACGCAGGACGAGGCCCGCGTCGCACTCATCCAGCTCAATGACTTCGACTACCCCTTCGAGGAGGTCGTCGCCCAGGCGGGCGATCGCCGCGTCGAGGGCCGCGAGAACGGCGACCTGGGCTCGGTGGCGCACGGGGCGGAGGCGCGGGAGTTTGACGACGTGGTCTTCTCGCCCGAGACGCCGCTGGGGGAATGGACGGAGCCATTCGCCGCCGGCAACCACTTCGAAATCGTCACGGTGCTCCAGCGGATGGACAACGCCGCGTACGACGACGAGAATCGCGACAAGATGGCGGAGCGTGCCTTCAACGAGTGGCTTGAGGCTGCGAAGGCGAGCCCCGAGGTCCAGCGTGACCTCAGTCCGCAGGAGCGCCAATGGGGGGTTGATCGGGCCTCAAAGGGCATTTTCGAGGAGACGACCGAGCGACCGAGCGGGCCGGCGCAGCCGTTGCCGCGCTAGTCGCGCCGCCGCATCGCCGTCGCTCGGCTCGACGCGCTGGTGTAGGCGACCTCTGCCAGTTGCTCGCGTAACCGGCCATGTTCGCTGCATGATCTTGTTGTTGGCAACTTCATCAGGCACACTTCCACGCGCAGCGCAGCGAAGCACAGCGCAGCACAGCACAGCACAGCACAGCACAGCATAGCATCTAGAAGTGCGGCCGAAAACGTCTTCTGTCATCCTGAGCGAAGCGAAGGATCTCCCCTTAAGCGTAAGTTGGCGGTCACGAGAGATCCTTCGTCGCTGCGCTCCTCAGGATGACGGGGCTTTGCGGCCGGGGTTCTAGGGGGCGAGTACCGTCGTCAACTGCCCAACCGATCTCCGCTACGGGATCGAGCGGGCCAACCGCTGAGGAGTGGCGAGGGTGGACGAGCCGATCCGCGAGACTTCGGGAGGGCCAGAGCCTCGTCGGCCGTATTGGGTCGTCGGGCTTGCGCTCCTCTGTCTTGTGGGAGCGGTCCTCGGCTCTGCTCTCCTGTTGGACCGGCAATTGCGTCCCGAGGTCGGGATCGAGCCGGCCCCGACCCTTCCCGGCGCCGCGGAACCGAAAGGCGTGTCGAGCGGATCGGCCACGAACTCGGCGACTGGCGACGCAGAGTACGCTGGCGGCGACGGCGCTCCATTCGACCAGGGCTGGACCAACGCCGCGCCCGCTGACTCGGGAGGCCCGTCGCGGCGTGGCATATCGCTGGTTGCGGAGGGCGAAGCGGCATTGAAGGCGGCCGCGCAAGCGAAGCTCCTCTCAGCAGTCTGGCCAACCACGAAGAGCAAGACGGCAGCCGCAGGTCGGCCGGTTGACGGCGGCTACCACACATCAGTAGAGTTGTGTTATGATTCCACCATTCGATCCGGCAACGGGAAACTTGCCGCCTGGGGTGCATGAAGCCACCTGGGCGGAGGTGGTCGCGCGGTACGGCACGTCGCCGCATCGGCTTGCGCTGCTCGCCGGGTTGAAGGCCGCGCTGGATGCGCTCCGTACCGCTGGCTGCCGACGGGCGTACGCTGACGGCAGTTTTGTGACTGCCAAGGAGCAGACGGCAGACTTCGATGGCTGCTGGGAGGTCGAGGGTGTCGATCTGGCTCGGCTCGACCCCGTGCTGAAGACCTTCGCCAACCGGCGGGAGGCGCAAAAGCGCGCCTTCGGTGGAGAGCTGTTCCCGGCCGATTGGGAAGCCGATGCCAGCGGCAGCCACTTTCTGGAGTTCTTCCAGCGGGACCGCGACGCCGACCGGCCCAAAGGGATCATCGCTATCGATCTGGGAGGACTACCATGATCGCGAACGAGCGGCAGTACCGGATCACCAAGGCTGAGGCGGCCAAGTTCGAGGAGGCGCTCGCTCGCCTAGAAACCGTGGAAGGCCACCGGTCCGACGAGATGCGCCGTATCATGCGCGACGCTATGGAGAGCCAGCTGGAAGAGCTGCAGGAGCAACTGGCGGAATATGACGCGCTCCGCAGCGGGAAGGTGACTGTCCTTGAAATTGAAGGTCTCCAGGAGCTCCCCACGGCGCTCATCCGCGCGCGTATCGCATCCGGACTCACGCAGAAGGAGCTGGCACGTCGGCTGGGACTCAAGGAGCAACAGATCCAGCGCTACGAAGCCACCCGCTACAGCGGCGTCAGCCTCGAACGGATCCAGCAGGTCGCGGAGGTGCTGGGCGTTACGATTCGGGAACGGCTGACGCTGCCCGCTGGCGGCGAGACAAAGCGTCCCAGGGGAACCTGAGCGCGACCCGTACCGACCTGACGTAGGGGGTCGCGTCGAACAATGGGCCTACCTCGATGCCCACCCGCCGCCCACACCTGCACCTTGACAGATGCCTGTCAGGGCCCCTCGCAACGAGCAGCCGGCGAAGTTGCCGGAAAGGGTCGCGGTAGGGACACTCCTTACGGGCTGCCCCCCGCACAGATCCCAGCGTGCACTGCTAGAACCCCGGCCGCAAAGCCCCGTCATCCTGAGGAGCGCAGCGACGAAGGATCTCTCGTGACCGCCAACTTACGCTTAAGGGGAGATCCTTCGCTTCGCTCAGGATGACAGAAGGCGTTTTCGGCCGCACCTCTAGCGCACTGGGCTCCTGCCTTGGGTACGAGCGTCGAAGCGCGCACTCGGGAAGGGATGCTTCACGCGGGCGGCCGGTAGCCTTCGAGTGGCGAGACGGTCCATCCGGGTCCAGTTGATCCGCGAGCGCTGGCTGCGGCGCCGCAGCGCCTTGATCCAGAAGCAGCGACGGCTCGAACAAATTCCTGGGGAGATCCGACTGTCGCGAAGGCGCTCGATGCGTGGCTGTTTCCAGCGAGCGGTAGCAAATCGGTAGCAGAGTCGGTCACCGCCGCCAACGGTCGCCCGGCGGAGTGATGAGCAGTGATACGCCATCGTGCAGTACATGCAGGCTGTGCGTGGGTGCCGGGGGCGGGATTCGAACCCGCACGCCGTTGGGGGCCGCGCTTTTTAAGAGCGCTGCGTCTGCCGTTCCGCCACCCCGGCTATGAGAAGAATCGGGAAGTTCCTGGCTGCTAATGATTAGCTGTTGCGCCTATCCACTTTGACTCAGTGGCGCTATGACAACAGACTTGACAACAAAATCACGACTCCTGGCCATCGGCGCTCGCTCCAAGTCTATCACGCACCGGGCCCAAGAGCGCGTCCATCCGGACGGCCAGGTCGGCCGAGGCCTCGGAGAAGAGGTGTGTGTACAGGTCAGCAGTGATGGCCACCTGGGAATGGCCGAGGGTCGCGGAGATGAGCTTCAGGTCCGCACCCTGGGCACGCAACAGGCTCGCGGCGCCGTGCCGCAAGTCGTGAAAGCGCTGGTGGGGCAAGCCGAGGCGTTTGAGGATGGCCTGTAGCTGATGGGTAATGCGCGAGCCCTCGAGCGGCGTCCCGTCCGGTCGACAGAAGACGAGTCCGTGGTCCTGGGAGATATCGGCCACAGCCATGCGCTCCTCGAGCTGGCGCCGGTGGTGCTCGCGCAATGCCGCGGTGACGAACGCCGGTAGGACGAGGGCGCGGCGACCGGCGGCCGTCTTGAGCTCAACGAGGACAGGCCGGCCGTCGATGCGCTGGAGCTGGCGGCGGACGCTGAGCGCCCCAGTCTCGAGGTCGATGTCTTCCCATCGAAGACCCAGCGCCTCCCCCTGCCGGAGACCGGTCGTGACGGCGAGGGCAAAGAGCACAGACAGCCGCTCGTCGCGGACGCCGTCCAAGAACATCCGCACCTGTGCAGCGGTAAGTGGCCGCACATCGTAGCGCTCCACCTTCGGTGGGTCCGCAAGCTGCGCGGCGTTGAAGCGGACCGTCCCCTGCTTGGCGGCCTTGCCGAGGGCCCGGCGGAGGATGGCCCGGATCTTCACAACGGAACGCGGGGCAAGTCCCTCCCGCTGCTTCTGGTTGAGCATCGTCTGGACGTGCTGGGCTGAGAGCCGGGTGAGCCGCACATTGCCAATGGCCGGGATGATGTGGCGCTCCACGTACATGCGATACGTCCGGAAGGTCGACGCGCGCGTCGTGGGCTTGGCTTGCTCCTCGAGCCACCAGCGCAGGTAGGCCTCGACGATTTGGCGGGCGTCGCCCCAGCTCCGGTCCTCGGCAGCATCCTGCAGTGCCTTGTTGAGCTTGGCGGCGACTTCGGCGCGGGTCTTGCCGTAGAGCCAGCGGCGCTTCCCCGACGGCAGCGTGACGGCGGCGGCCCAGCGTCCGTCCGATCGGTGAACGATGGTGCCTTCGTTGTGGCCGCGGCGCCGGGATTTCTTGGGCAATGGGGAGCGGTCGTCGCCGCGCTGTGCGCGGGACGATGTCCCCCCATCTGCCAACATGGACTAGTCCGAGGCGGAAGATTGAGCGTCTAGACGCTGCGGGCGGCCGCTCTCCGCGATGAACCGGCGGAGCTCGGACTCCGGGATGCGCCAGCCCATGGACGTGCCGCGGCGGAATCCACGGAGCTGCCCGCTGCGCAGCCACCGATGCACCGTGACCTCGTGGACGCCCAGCCAGTCCTTGACTTCACGTACGGTGAGCAGTCGCTCAGACGTCAGGCGATCTTCTTCTGCCACCATGGGCTCCTCCCTGTGGATCGCGCCATTCTAGCACGGAGATGCATGCAGACGTCCAGAGACGCTTGACGTTATGCGGTCCGTCGGATATACTGAAGAGTGCTTAAACGCTCTACAACGCTTGGAGATAGACATGGCAGCCATTCTTCGGGAGACGGAGATCGCTTGCGAGCGGGTCCTCGCCCTTGATGGACACGTCCTCGTCGCCAGCAAATCCGAGCCCGGCGTCTGGCACGTCGTCGCCGATGGCGCCTGCTCCTGCCCCGGCTACCAGTACCGCCACACCTGCCGGCACCTCGCCGTCGCCGTGGCTGCGGGCCGGGGAAAAGGTCCTGCTGACACCGGTCTCGCCGGTGTCAGCTTCACGCCGGCCGCGTCAATGGCGGACGCCCACCATCTCGCGAAGCCCATCTGCCCCGGCTGCGGCGAGTCCCGCCTGCACGTGGACATGGTCACCGGCCGCTGCGCCGTCTGTCTCGTTTCTCTGGATGAGGAGTAACGCCCATGGTCCAGGAACTCACCACCATCACGGGCGTCGTCGCCCGCGTCAACGAGAACGGCGTCAAGCTCGCGGGCGCGGATGGCTGGCTCACTATCAGCCGTTATGCCGACCCGAAGCCCGCCCTGCCCCAGATCGGGGATGCCGTCACCATCGGCCTCGACAAGTCGGGCTTTGCGCGCACCATCGGCGTGGACGGCGCCCAGGTACAGCAACAGAACGGCGCAACTGGTCCAACGGGACCAATTGGTCCCACGCGCGACACCGCCATTACGCGGCTGGCGTGCCTGAAGTCAGCCGTCCACTTCCTCGCCGAGCGGTCCGAGGCGAAGAGCGAGCATGTTCTGCTGCTGGCCGAGCGGTTTGAGGGATGGGTGACTCGGACGGACGGCGAACGAGAGGCAGCGCATGAGGAGCATTGATTGGGGACATGTCCTCGAACGAGCAGCGGCAATCGTCCGCTCCTATGACACGTCCGTCACCCTGCGCCAGCTCTTCTACCGGCTCGTGAGCGCTCAGCTCATCCCGAACACGGAGAACGCCTACAAGGGACTCTCCCGCATCACCGCGAAAGCGCGGCGGGCCGGCGACTTCCCCGACTTGATCGACCGCGGGCGGACGATTCATCGCTACGAGACCTTCGCCAACCCCGCGGATGCGCTGAACAAGCTCGCAACCTGGTACCGCCTCGACCGGACCCAAGGACAGCCGGTGTCCCTGTACCTGGGCGTGGAGAAGGCCGGGCTCGTCGTCCAGCTCCAGTCCTGGTTCGGCGCGCTTGGCGTCCCCGTGCTGGCGCTGGGCGGGTACGCGTCCCAAACCTACGTCGATGACGTGGTCGACGATACGCAGGAGCAGGAGCGCGAGGCGGTCCTGCTCTATGCGGGCGACTTCGACCCGAGCGGGGAAGATATCGATCGGGACTTCACCGCGCGTACGGACTGCTGGGATGACGTCCAGCGGATCGCGCTGACCGCTGCGCAAGTCCGGGACTTTCGCCTCCCCGTCATGCCCGGCAAGGCGAGCGATAGCCGCAGCGCAGGATTCATCGCGAAGCATGGCGCGCTCGCGCAGGTCGAGCTCGACGCATTGGACCCGAACGCCTTGCGCGGGCTCGTTCAGACGGCCATCGACGCCTACTGGGACACGTCCCGCTATGAGGCGGTGGTGGCCCGAGAAGTGCGGGAGCGGGCGACGCTCCAGACGTTGGCCCGTCAGCGGCGACGGACCCAACCATGAACGAGCGGCCTGCCCCTTGGACACTAGTAGTCTGTATAGCTATACTGACTACATGACGTCGTATCGAGAGGCTGCGGTTGCGCTGTGGGGCGAGGCAGGCGCCTTCGCCCATGATGCGTACGGGCGCTGGCTGGCGCTCTATCCCGGACTGCCCGAGCAGTTGCCCATCGTCATCGGCATCACCGCATATGGGAAATGCTGGGGGCTGACCCGTCCCACCTGGGAGCACGACCCCCGCATAACGCTCTCATCCTCGATCTTTGCCAAGGGCACGCGCGTCGTCGATGACGTGATGGTGCACGAGATGCTCCATGTGTGGCTCGCTATGACCGGTCAGGAGATCCATCACAACTCTCAAGCCTGGTACGAGGCCGCTTGTCGCCTCTCGCCAGCGGTGCTCGGCCACGAGCTGAGCGCGCGACGTGGCGCGGATCGGCGGTCCGTGCGGGTGCCGAATCCACGGGATGGGGAGCCGGGCCAGCCGCCGACCATTGTCCGCAAAGTCCCGGTTCCGGACGTCGTGCCGCACCGGGCCATCGCGACCTGGCCGTATAGCCTGCGCCCGCCACACGCGCCGCCGGGCGATCCGATTCCGTGCCCAACCTACTGAGAGGAGCATCCATGCGCGCCCTCTTCCGCATCCTCGGCTGGTTCTTCACACTGCGCGCCTCGTTGCGGGCCGAGGAGCTGGCGCCGGCGATCCGACAGAAGGTTGGGACGACGGCGCCCTGAACCCACAGGACCGTCTTGCGATAGTCCCCGAGGGTGAGGAGGCTTCCTTTTCTGTTGTCCATCAGTTCAAAGAATAAGGAGAGAGTTCAGCAATGTACTTGGTATTTGATATAGGTGGGACAAATATGCGGCTGGCTTCATCAACAGAAGGAGAGGGCATCGCTCAATCTGTAGTCCGCCCTACTCCGCAATTGTTTGACCGTGGTATTGAGCAGTTTTCCCAATTAGCCCGTGACCTCGCTGGAGGTGGAAAGTTTACTGCAGCCGCAGGTGGTGTCGCGGGCCCGCTTGGCAGAGATAAAGCGAGACTGGTGACGTCGAATACACCGGATTGGAACGGGAAGCCCTTGAAACAGATGCTCGAGTCTGCGATTGACGCCCGCGTGGAGTTGGAGAACGATGCTGCTTTAGCGGCGTTGGGGGAGGCGACAGCCGGGGCAGGGAAGGACAAGCGAATCGTTGCCTACATGACCGTAGGTACTGCAGTGGGAGGGGCGAGGATAGTTGATGGGAAAATCGATGCTAATGCTTGGGGCTTTGAGCCTGGTTACCAGATTGTCGAACCCGATAGTGGGATCGATATCTCGGGCTGGGCTGTCGAGGTTCGATATGGGAAAGAGCCAGCGAAAATCAGTGACGCAGCGATATGGGAGGAATTGGCTCTCCGGCTCGCTTATATGGTTAATAACACGATTGTTCACTGGTCTCCTGATCTAGTCGTTCTGGGCGGCTCGATGATTCTGAAGAGACCTGGAATTCCCGTCGAGAAGGTGCGGACACATCTGCGCGATATCTTTAGAGCGTTTGCAGAGGTCCCCCCGCTCACGACAGCTGCCTTGGGCGATGCAGGAGGGTTGATTGGCGCGCTTGCCTTCCTCCGGCAACTGCGTGCGGGCACGTAACGAGCGACTAGGGCGTGTCCGGTGAATCAGGCTAGCCATAGCATGAGGCTCGCGAGCAGGAGCATGGCGTGATAGTTTTCGGCCCGCTTCTCGAAGCGATTGGCGACGCTGCGCCACGGTTTGAGGCGGTTGATGCGCCGTTCGACGACATTGCTGCGCCGATAGCGCTCGCGGTCGACCGGACCAGCGGGCTCGGCGCTCCCGCTGGTCCCGCCGCCCGTTCCTCGGCAGCAGCGGCGCGATACTGGCCCACGCCTTGCCCGTGAGTTCGCCACGCTCGACCATGGTTCCCGCCTCGGTCCCCATGTTCGCGCGCGAGTGCTTCTGTGGACTCTATCTGATGCCGCAATTCAGCGTAGCGGCGCCTCTCAATCCAGCCCAGGAGACGGAGGGGATTGAGCGTGCCATATCCCTCCAGTACCCTGACGAGTTCTCGATTGACGACCAGAAGACCAACGCTAACAAGCCAACCTGTGACAGTAGCCGCCGCAGCGCCCAGCAGCGGGTCCACTTGCAGGTCGATGGGCACCGGCATCGAGAGCCCGAAAAGGCTCGTGATACCGACGCTTGCTGCAAGGAAGGCTGCGACGGGCAGTATGTAACCCACCGCAAAGTTCTGGCTGAAGAGTCTCTGGAATTCACTGAGCACTCGGGAGCGCCTCGCTAAACGCCAGTCTGTGACTGAGCCTTCCGTTCCGGTCCTGGAGGCTGCGTTGGTGGAGGTGGTGGAGGGGGCGTGGTCGGGTCGCCTGGTGGCCGCCCCGTTGGTTCCGGCCTCGGCATGGGCGGTGGCTGCGGAAGGCGAAATCTGGCCTCCGAGCCCAGTGCCGGCGGCGCTATGAAGTGGAGGCGACTTGGGGTCCTCCGCATGTTTGACGCTGTGTCGGCGTTCATGGCAACACCTCCCCGGGCTCGAATGTAAAGCTCGGCGATACTATGCTCAGCGGAGTTGTGGCGTCCAATTCAGGTAGGAGCACACGGTGAGCAACTGGGTGACGGACATGTCAGACCTGGTGCCACCTGTCGGGCCCGCCCGTGACGTCCTCGCTCCTGGCCGGCGGCTCGCGGCGTATTTTGGGGCTATCGTCAGCGCTGCTAGTCTGGCCCCGACCGGCGAGGTAGTCCCTACCGCCCCTGCTGAGATCGAGTCGTGGTGCTCAGATTGCCGCGAATCGAGGGCTGCTTCCCGCCTGGGAGGGTGGCGTCGACGACCTCGCGTTACCAAACGTCGCCAAGATGGGTAAATGAGCGAGCTGCGGCGGAGGCTGGCTGACCTTCTGGGATTGCGGGGGGAGCCACCCGACATCAGTACCAAGGTGTTGGAGGTGAGCGAGCAGGGCGACCATACTCGCTACCGCGTTCAGTACGCGGGCGTCGAAAACGATCAGATCCCGGCCTTTCTGCTTCGGCCGCCAGGGGCGGGCCCTTTCCCAGCGGTGGCGGTGCACCATCAGCACAATGGCGAACGGCATCTCGGAAAAAGTGAAGTCTGCGGGCTCGCAGGCGACCCCTTGCAAGCTTTCGGGCCAGCTCTTGTCGCCCGCGGCCTCGTGGTTCTGGCACCAGACTCGATGTGCTTCGAGGACCGGCGTTCAAACCGCCAGGGCATCGAGCCGGATCCAGATCCAGAGGGAGACTGGCTTCAGCACTTCAACCAGCTGGCCTACCGGCTGGTTCGGGGCGAGACGCTGATAGCGAAGGTGCTGGAAGACTCCGCAGCGGCCATTTCGGTGCTGGCGGGTCTCGACTTTGTGGATCCGCGACGAATTGGGATGCTCGGGCACTCGTATGGTGGCAACACGACTCTCTTCCATGCGGCCGTGGACGAGCGAATCTCCTTCGCTTGCGCGAGTGGGGCGGCCGCCTCGTATAGGGCAAAGATGGACGCTGGCACAGGAATTGAGTTTGCCGAGGTGATTCCGGGTATTACGAAGCTCATGGACGTCGGCGAGCTCGTCGGCTTGATCGCCCCCAGGCCCTTACTCCTCGTGTCCGCCAACGGCGATAAGTATTCGCAGGACGCTGATGTGATCGCCGCCACCGCTATGCGGGAGTATGAGGCCGCAGGGGCAGTAGGAATGCTCCAGCATTCCAGATACGATGGCGGCCATGAGCTCACGCCCGAGCGATTCGGACGAATTGTGGACTGGCTGTGTGACCGGGCCGAGACGGCCGCAGGAACACGAGGGTAGGAATGCACCAGGACCAGGGCCTGTACCGTGGCTTTGCGCTCCTATATGCCCACGGGCCTTGGGCTCGGTTTTCCGAGCGGGTGGCGGAAGCCTTCCCTTCCATTCTGGAAAGGCTCGACTCTGGAAAGGCTCGACGAGAAGCCCGAGATACTGCTGGACATCGCATGTGGCCAGGGCTCCTTCGCAGTAGCGATGGCAAAAGCGTGGGTTGCAGGTGACTGGCCTGGACCTGTCCGCGCAGATGCTCGCTCACCGCCACCTTAGGCTCGCTCGGCCGGGTGGTGGCGGCGCGCGGCGCGGAAAAGGGGGCTGCCCGGTTGAGCTGAAGCGGCTGCGGGCGCTCCTCGCGCGCGGGCTGGGCAGCAGCGCCGCCGACTGGTCCGAGCTCCAGACCGTGTATGGCTGGGTGCACCGCGCCGCCGTCGTGCTGGAGAACCCCACGGGCCTTGCTGGCGCCGGGGTCCGGCAGCAGTATGCCGATCTCGTGGCGGAGATGGCGGCCGGCCAGGACGCGCTGGGCACGCTCGGCCCGGCGGTGGCCCACTTCCGCAAAGTGACGGTGAGCTATGAGCCCGGGCTCTTCCATTGCTCCGATGTCCCAGACTTGCCGCGCACCAACAACGACCTCGAGCAGTACTTCGGCGCGGCGCGCTATCAGGAACGGCGCGCCACTGGCCGCAAGCAGGCGACGCCCGGGCTGGTCATCCGCGGGGCGGTGCGCATGGTAGCGTCGCTGGCGACGCGCGCCCAGCCGTTCCGTGCGGCCGAGCTGCGGCCGACCGACTGCGCCCAGTGGCAGCAGTTGCGGTCCACGGTGGACGCACGGCACGAGGCCCGGCGGGCCCAACTTCGCTTCCGCCGCCAGCCCGATGCCTACCTCGGGTAACTGGAGGCGACGCTCCTCCAGCCAGGTTTGCCGCCGTAGCGGGAGTTCCCCGGTCCGCTCCCACACGGACGCGCACACCTGCGCGATCCGCTCGCACGACTACCGTTGATTCCCGTCCTCGATGCTCCCGTGCCGCTCGTCACGGGCCAGGCGCTTCATGTCCTCAAAATGGCGCGGACGGAGCATCTCGATCCCGCGGTCCATTGACGCGGGATAGAAGTGCCCATCTGTACTTACACGCGCGCGACGGAGCGTCTCTGGGTTCTCCTCGACGGCATCCCATTGGAGCGCCCATTCGTCCGGGACAGGAAAGATGGCCCCCTTGGCGATGGCGCCGCCATCCTCCATGACGTCATGCTCTCGCACGTCCTGGACCGCCCGCAGCGCTGCGCCCTCCATGTAGTCCAATTCCATGGCCCGTGCCTCCTCCGTTATGTGGTGAAGGACGGCCCTCATGTCTGCGGCCGTCGCCCGGATGCGCTGGACGTAGATGTCCAGCGCCTGGTGCACCACTGGCCGTGCCTCGACCATGCTGCCCTTTGTCGGGAAGGGCGAGCGCTCCTTGCCCCACACGCCCAACCGAACGTCGGCGAACAGGGTGCGCACTGTGATGGGCCGCCCCGGCTTGAGGTTTAGATTGTCTGCAAAGAGGGGTCTGCTGAAGGCCAAGTGATCGGTAAGCCACTCCAGGGCGTCCAAGTGCCACAAGATGCGGTCCCGCTCGAGCAGATCCTTCATGGCCTGACTGGCGAGGATACCCAAGAAGAGCTGGAGCTCCCGGAGGCGGTCGTAGCGATCGAGGTAGGCGTTGTATCGCTGCGCGCCCTCCGTCCCCATCGCCGCACACATCCGATGCCGCTCAGCAGGGGACAGGATGGGGTGCTCCCGGAAACCGTCCTCGATGACGAGCTTGGCCTTTTGCTCGGCGGAGAGACCGCGCGTGATATGTTCCAGCCGCTTCTCTACTGAGGCCATGACACGCTCCGGTCTCGCATCAACAGCTCCTCGAGGGCCGCGACGCGGCGCTCCAGGACGTCCCCCTCGGCAATGCGCCGCTCCACCTGCAGAATGTACGCGGCGGCTCTGGCCGTTCCGGCGTCCAGCGCGCCGGCAAGGAGCGCGGCAAGCACGGCGGCGAGGATGCCGCGGCTCTCCTCCGCCCCGAGCGGCGCTCCCACCGGGAGGTCGAGGACCTTCCGGGAACCGCCCTTCCGGGCCGCCTCCAGCATCTCCTCGCGCCGCGCAGAGTCATGCCAGAAGCACAGACCGCCCGGCCCCGGCGGAGCACTGCACGGGGAGCCGTCTGCTCTCATGCCGGTACAGGCCCGCTTACTTAGCATCGGCCCCTGGGGGGTCGCGCCGTTCACGTCATACCCACGGCGGCACCCGTCGGCCATTGCAGTCGGCCCCCATGAGTTGCATATTGTCCGCCCCGACGGATGGACGCCTCGGTGCCGGGAATGCCTTGCGATTCCAGAGTGCATCGGGGAGCCGCCCCTGCTGCTCCGATCGGGGTGCCGCGTCCTGCTTGACGAACACGGCAACCCCGGCTGCGTCGCATTGAGCGGCGATGGACTCCATCCACCGGATGTCCATCGGCCGAAAGTGCGCGCCCGACTCGCCGCCAACGATGACCCAGTCGATCGATTGCAGCCATGAACGGAGATCAACTGGCCCGAGGAGCGGCTCCACGGAAACGAAGCGCACGATCGCGGGGATACGAACGAGGTGATCCAAGCGCCATGTGTGCGACGCCGTCTCGACCGAGGCGCCGAGCCACACGTGCGGCCAGCCATCGCCCCAATCGGACGGGAGACATTTCTCGATCCGATTCGTCCGCTTGGTGAGGAGCTGCCAATCCAGCGCCGGGGTGGCACGGATGAGCGCCCACAGGTCCGCGCGCCACTCCTCCGGCACCTGGGCGTCAAAGACGTCGGCCATCGAGGCGCAGAAGACCCGCAGCCGCACGCCTTCCGCCAACGCCTCGCGGTTCCAAGCGATGGGCTTGCGCCAGTTCGCCGGCGATGTCCGCTTGCGGGGAGCACTGATCCCCCAGCCATCCACATGGTGGAATCGGTTATTCAACACCTCCGCATAGCAGTCGTCGCAGCCCGGCGAGACCTTCGTGCAGCCGATCCAGGGATTAAACGTCCGATCCGTCCAGCCGATGTTCGTTCGCTCGCCCATCAGCGCCTCCGTTCTCGATGCAGCGGGCCGTCATGCCGATAGATCGCGTAGCTCGAGTGAATCGTCCGTGGCGAATACTGATGCTCCCACCTGCCCGGCTTCTGGGACGGGTCGCGCACCTGGTGGACGATGGCTGCGGGCCAGCCGATCTCCTCAGTCAACCACCGCAGCATGAAGATCGTTCGGCTCGCGTGTGTGTAATCGCAATACTTCACAATCCAGCCAATGCGGGCAATGTGCCGAGCCTCGCGACATCCCGCGCGGACGGCGGCCTCGAGATCGGCGAGCCGGCGATAGCTCCCGTACGCCCGGCCCATGAGGGAGGCCGCTCCGGTGTCGGCCAAATGCGGCGGGTCGAAGATCGCGAGATCGAAGCTGCCATCGGGGAGCTGTACGGCCGTGAAGTCGCCGACGAGGTCCTTGGCGCGCGACGGATCGCGGTCCATGCCGGTCACCGTGAGGCGCATGCCATTTTTCCAGAATCGGCCGTGTCCATACGTGAGATCGATCGCCGTCTGCGCGTCGGGGAAATGCGTGTGGACAATCGAGGCCACGACGACCGGTGTCTCGTAGGGCATGAGGGACTGCAACGGAACGGGCGCGGCGTCGGTGATGAGGAGCGGCTGCGTGACGGTCACGGCCGCACCTCCCACCCGTGCCCCTCCGCGTGGTCGGCCGCCAGCTCCACCGTGGGCCACCGGGCGAAGCAGCAGTCGGGAAGCCGCGTTCCCCCAACCTCGATGATGTACGCCGCCCGGCCATCCCACTCAATGCGCACACGCCCGCGCGATTCCGCTGGACCCATACCTCCCGGATTTCGGGGAATTGGGGGAATGTCGGGAAGGACACGCGATTCCGTGCCTGCGCCTTCCCCAAAATCCTTCCCCATAATCTCGTCGCCCGGCATTTCGGGGAAGGAATTCAGGGAAGGGTCGTGAGTAGATTCGCCGTTCCAGGCGCCACGTTCCCCGCCTTCCCCGAATTCCCCATTTTCCGGAGAGGGAGAGGGTACAGCCGCGTCACGGCGTAGCTTGATGACCCTTCGCGTGTGCCCGTTCATCCACACGTTCACCGTTCGCCGTCCGCTGCCCGGCTCGATGGCAATCAGGCCGGCCTCGTCGAGGCGCTTGAGCAGGGTCCGCGGCTCGACCGGGAACACCTGGCCCCCGGAACGTGCTGCCGAGGCCACGAATTGATACGCGGCCTCGGGATAGAGCTGGAGCCAGTCCTCGTCCACAGTCCCGAGGAGCCGCGCGCCCGGATCGTGCCGCCATTCGAACCGCTCGTCGCCTAAGGAATCCACGAAGCGACGGCGTTCCCATCCCCACGCGGCCGCGTCGGCGGGTGGCGCGCCCGTCGCCGTCTCGAGATAGACCCGGCGGCTCGCGAATCCGTCGGTGAGGAGATCAAGGAACCGGGCGGACGGCGTGTCGCCGGCCAGATCCCCGGCGCGCTGCGCGTCCAGGGCGACGAACACCTCCCACGCGCACGTCAGCAGCGCCTCAGCCTCGGCGACGTTCATGGCGCCGGCCTCGACGGCGAAGCGGCACCAGGTTTCGAGCCCGAGGTATAGATGCGCTACCTGGCCGGGCGAACGCGCATGCCCGGTAGCGGCCGGCTGCGCCTGCGCGCGCAGTTCGCGGAAGCGCGCCGGCAGCGCGCCGGCCAGCGCGTTAAAGTGCCCGGCGATCCACTGAACGTAGCCCGCCATCGCCGACGCCAATGCGGACGTGTCCCGCTGGGCCTCGGTCAGGCGCTCGAGGTTGACGCTCCCCGGCGCAACGGGGATGGGGAGCATGCGCGCCGCGTTCGAGTGTCCCTCCGGCAGCCGCTCGCCGGTCGCGAGCGCAACACATCTGGGCCGCAGCTCCGGGCGCAGCGTCGTGTCCGGTCGCATCCGCGGCCGGCCGGTGCCGTTCCCGACGCCCCGCAACAGGCAGGCCGCCACCTGCGCCATGGCGTTGGCCTCCCGCGGGTCGGCCGCCGGATGGTAGTCGTCGATGAGGGCGAGCGCGTCTTTCGCCGCGAACAGGACGCGCTCAACAGCGTTCGCCGTGGCACGGAACGTCGCGGGGACCGTCAAGCGGGTGAATGTGCCGAAATGGTCCAGTGCGAGGACGGCAAGCTCCGACTTGAGCTCCCCCGTCGGCCCGTGCAACCACGCCGTGAAGTCGGGTGTTTCCGGTCCCAACAGCTCGCGCAGCGGCGCAAGGTATGCGGCCGCGAGAAGGGGGATCATCACCGCGTCCGGCGCCAGGTGTCGCAGCGCAAGGCTCGCGCGAATGGCGTCTGTCCGTCGCGACCCGGTCGGCGGGTCTGGGAGCGCATATCGCGCCATGGCGCCGGTGAGCTCGACGTCGATGCCGTCCGAGGGACCGTCCGCGCCGATGGCCCCGGCCCCGTGCAGGTAGCGCCAGGCGTCGTCAATGAATCGCCAGCCCGTATGTGCGTAGACGTGCCGCTCGGGGATGTCCCCGGAGAGAGTTTGGATGGCGACCCGGGCGTGCTCCCGCGCCGTCTGCCCGGGGAACACGATGGCGGTGGCGCCCAGGCGGTCGGCCGGCCAATTCATGGCGCCGAACTGCGCGGCAGACGTTGAGAACGCGCGCTCCCGGCCACGCAGGGTTGCGCGCATCTCGTATGACCGGGTGGTCTCCCCGCTGCCGTCGTCGCGCTCGGTGTCCGAGACGATGGAGGCAGAGAAGTTCGTGAGCGCCACATCAACGAGCCCATTCTGGGTCGGCTTCCGCCATATCAGTCCGGCGTCGGTCGCCTCGTACGGCGCGCGCGACTGGTCGCGTCCCGACGCGTCGGGGCGCCGCAGGGTCGGCGACGCGAGTGCGAGCATATCGTCGACGTCATGCCCGGCGGCCAGATAGTCGTCGAGGCCTCGCTTGGCGCCGTCCGGGAACGCCGGCAGATACACGAACGCCACGTCCGCCTTACGCTGGCTGAGGAACGCGGCGAGCCGGGCCAGGGCCTCGTGCGCTTCGGGTTTGGCCATCACGTCAGAATCAAAGCAGACGTACACCCGCCGCCCCTGCAAGGCGACGGACTCCCAGTCTGCGAGCGCCACCCGTCCGCCGTCCGCGTTCGTCCCGCGCCAGCTCCAGACGCCGAGCACGGCCACGCAGCAGATACCGTGCGACCCAGCGCTATCGGCCTTGCGGATGCCCTCGGTAATAAAGAGCGGCACACTCGGATTGGGAATCTCGTCGCGCGCGAACGGCGGCACGTCAAGAACCATGCGCGCGCCGCCCGGGGTTTCGTACTTCACGGTCCGGCCGGCGCCATCCACACGCGGGACGTCCGGGCGAGACTGGTAGGTCGCAATCTCGCCGCGCACGTTCCATACGGGGATGAGCAGCGTCGGCGTCCGCCGCTGTTGCTTGCTGAAGCCGAAACGTTCGAGCTCGGCCTTGCTCGCTTCGGACCGATAGCCACGCGCCTCGGCGACGGCCGGGGTGATGGCGCTGGCGGTGATGAGGTCGGCGTGGTGTGGGAGCAGAGTCACGCGCAGCTCTCGGCTTCGCGGTCGGCGAGCCACACGCGAAGCGCCGCCGTCGGGATCAGCCGGGCGGCGCCAGCCTTTACGGAACGCAGTCGACCGGCCTGCAGCTCCCGGAAGATGGTGGCGCGGCTCACGCCGAGCATGTCGGCGGCGACCGCCGGCCGAACGGCGAGCGGCTCCGTCAGCGCAGCCGGCTGCGCGTTACGCACGAGGAGCGCCCACCCGTCCGGGGGCGGCGGCTGGGAGCGCCGCCGGGTCCGGCAGCAGGCCCCGATCGTGGAGCTCCCGGCGCAGCAGCATCCGCAGTTCGTCGGGGAGGGGGCGGAGCTCAAGTTCGCAGAGCGCGACGAGTCCGCGAAATTCCTCTGGCGTCAGGTCAACGCGGAGGCGTTCCATGCCAGCATGATCGGGCGCGTGATATCACGAGGCGCAATATCACGGAATGTACCAATCAGGTACCGGGATGTACCGGTTTTGGGGACTCGCTGCGCTGTTGCCGGTGGTGAGGGATCGCCGGGTAGGTTTTCCGCAACCGGGAGATGAGGTTCTGCACCGTCCGCGCTTCGCGGCCGATTTGCGTGCCGATCTCCTCGGCCGTCTGCCCCTCCCACCACCTTTTGACAATCTCCGCGTCCCGCTCCCCGCCCTCCCGCGTGATGGCGTTCATGACGTCTGGGTCCGGCGTCCGTCCGAGAGCGACGGACGGCGCCGGTTGTGGCGCCGGCGCAAGCGCCTGCAGCCGCTCCACATACGCGGCGCAGAACCGTTCGAGGAACGGATTTGTGTCGCCGGCCAAGGTGGCTTCGCCCCAGCGACTCTTTCCCAACACCAGGGCGCCGTCGAAACTCTCGTTCGGCTGGACACGGACGGCGCAGCCGTCCGTTGTGTCCCGGACGTCGATGGCAGCCATCTCGCCTTCCCGGACCTTCGCCCGAAGGAGGTATCGACGTACACCAGTGAACGGCAGGGCGATGGGCTCCTCGATGAGGCGCGGGCCGCCCCATTCGAGCCAGAGCGCGGTAAGTTCGCCGACCGCGCGATCGCGCGGGAACGCACAGTCGATCTCGATCGCCGATGCGGACACGACGCACCTCCACAGCAGTGCGTGCGAGGGCCGGGCCCGCCCGCTGTGGCGGACGACTTGCGGGCGCCGCGTCCGACGCCACCCGGCCTTCTCCATCGTATCGCCCGGGCCCCGGATATGGGATCCGGCGCGCTGACAACAAAACTGACAACAAAACCAGCGACGGGATGCGACGTGCTGAGACTGGTTCAGGCGTAAATCGGGACGGGAGCGACGCCTAGAGACGGTGGACAGGGAATTTTAAGAGCGCTGCGTCTGCCGTTCCGCCACCCCGGCGGGTGTCATCACCTGGCGATCAGCCACTGCTCGTGACCAGCATCACCTTCTCCAGAGTTCCAGCGCTCGGGAGGGCCGAATAACGGTACTAGCCCCAGCCACCTGGTGACGGGCCTGGATCGCCTGAGTCTATCACGAGGCGGTGATGACGGTGCAGGTCGACACCCCCGCGCTTCTGGAGATTAGGCCGCGAACCTGTGGCACTCTCGGCTCTGCCGGCATGGCGCCATTCTGCTACCGGCGATGCTGACCGCGATGGCCTCCCGGGCCGTTGGACTCGCCCATGGGACGCCGAGCCGGCCCATCGGTCCGCCGATTTGGACCGGAGACCGGCCCACGGGGCGGCGTGGGACGCGGCCCAGAGCGCCGCGCGCCGGTCACGTCTCCTCGGGCTCGGTACGGGCTGACCGCCGGCCGCTCGCGCCAGTCGCGAGACGGTTGCGGCTCCTCTCGCACCAGCGTCCGGTAGATCCGGGCGACCTTGCACATCTCCTCGAGCAGAGACACCATGTGCAGCGCGTCTTCCAGATCACGTCCCCGCGCGAAAACGCCATGTCCCCGCATTGCAACGATCCGGCTCTCACGGAGCATCCTCGAGACGAGGTGTGCGACGTCAGGCGATTCGATCGGCCGCTGCGTGATGAGTACTGGCGCGCTGCCGCGCACCTCTGCGCCTTCGGCATTCGCGGTGGAGAGCCGATCTTCGATCAGCGCGAGCGCCATCGTCGACGTCGGATGCGCGTAGATCACCGCGCCGGCGTCCGTACTCCGATAGACGGTCTGATGCACGATCGCATCATCCGCCGCCTGCTCGGGACACTCGCCGTCGATCGCAAACTCGATCAAGTCCTCCGCCGTCAAACGCCCGAGCCTCGCGTCCCGACGGGAGATCACGGCGCGGTCGCCGATGCGCACGCTGAGCGTGCCGGTATGCGAGCTCACCAGCCCGGTGAGATACAGGTCGCGGCCAAGATCCTGAAACGTGTCGAGCACGAACTTCCTCCGGGAGAGCGGGGCCCTCACGCAGCTGGGTGAGGATACCCCATGTATCAGAACGGGCAACGATGCCCGTGGCGGAGCGACCAGGAAGGGGGATCATCCCCAGAACAGTGAACGCGTGGGAGGAGAGTAAGCCAGATTCTGTTCGTGGCGACCATCAGTCTGTCCGACCCTATACGGGTCGGACTCCCGCCTCAGACGGGATGCCCCGTACCCTGGCCTCGGCGAGCAGCGTCATCGGCCATGCTTCGGGTTGCAGCAGGGGGACTACCCTTTTCACTCCCCGGTCCGCGCGAAGTGGACCGGGGACATCGTCTCTGTGGCAACAACCGCCGGTTACCCGGCCCTGGCTTGCACCAGGCACCCTGCTCTGCGCTGTCTGGACTTTCCTCTCCGGCGCACCGGAGCAGTCGCCCTTCCTCCCACGCGGCTGGCTGACGGATTTTGCATCGCCAGCGGCAAGAGTATACCATGCCATCCACAGAACCCAGAGCGAGGATGCAATGTCAACCAACCTCGGCCCCACATTGCCGGCCGACCTCGTCGAGCTGTTCTCCGGACGAGATCTGGGGCAGCGGACCGGCCACGCGTACCTGCTCGTCACGCACGGGCAGGATGGATACCCGCATCCATGCATCGTCACGCCCGGTGAGCTCGTCGCGGGCGACGCCACCACGCTGCGCGTCGCGCTCTACGCTGAGTCCACCGCCACCCGCAACCTGCGCGCCGGGAGCGGCGCAACCCTCTGCCTCGTCCATGATGGCGCGGCCTGGTACGTCAAGATGGACCCCGAGGCGCTCATCGCCGACGCGCCAGCCTTCGAGGGCCAGGCGGTCTTCACGCTGCGGACGCGCCACGTGCTCAAGGACGTCGAGCCTCCAGCCGAGATGACGTCTGGCCTCGGGTTTCGCATCCCGGGCGACGAAGAGGCCGTACTCGCGCGCTGGGAGCGCATGGTTCATGCCCTCCGGGAAACTTTTCCGGACCAGAGCGAGGTGCGCTGAGCCCGGCGCTCCACTGCTATAATGGCGCATGGATGTGACGATCGAAGGCGCCGTGCGACGCTCCGCACCCCGACCCACCGGGGTGCGTTTGTTTATAGGAGGCGCACCATGATGCCCGCCGATGAGAAGTTTGGACGCGAAGGATTCACGTTCGACGACGTCGTCCTCGTTCCAGCACGATCCGCGGTCCTGCCGTCCAAGGTCTGTCCCGTGGCGCGACTGACTTCGACCATCACGACTCAGATCCCCATCATCTCGGCGGCCATGGATACCGTCACCGAAGCGCGCCTCGCCATCGCGCTCGCGCGAGAGGGCGGCATCGGGATTGTCCACCGCAATCTGTCCATCGAGGACCAGGCCCGGGAGGTGGACACGGTCAAGCGCAGCCAGTCCGGCATGATCGTCGAGCCGGTCACGCTCAGCCCAACTCACCGCCTCGCCGACGCCGTCGCCATTATGGAGCACTACCACATCAGCGGCGTGCCGATCACTGAGAATGGCAAGCTGGTGGGCATCCTGACAAACCGCGATATCCGCTTCCAGACGGACCTCGACCAGCCGATCCGCGACTTGATGACGAGCGACGGGCTCGTGACGGTCCCGCTCGGGACGACGCTGGAGGCGGCGAAGGAGATCCTCCACCGCCACCGAATCGAGAAGCTGCCGGTCGTGGATGAGGAAGCGCGTCTGCGCGGCCTGATCACCGTGAAGGACATCCAGAAGCAGATCGAGTTTCCCAACGCCACGCTCGACACGCACAGTCGCCTCCGGGTAGGTGCGGCCGTCGGTGTCGGCGCGGACGCGGAGGAGCGGGCGGCCGAGCTCGTCCGAGCGGCCGTGGACGTGCTCGTGGTCGACACAGCCCACGGCCACTCCACCGCCGTCGCCGAGACGGTGCGAACACTGAAGCGACGGACACACACCCCGGTCATCGCGGGCAACATCGCGACGGCGGATGCAGCCGACGAGCTGATCGAGGCCGGGGCAGACGCCGTCAAGGTAGGCGTCGGGCCCGGCTCCATCTGCACGACCCGCGTGGTCACCGGAGTGGGCGTTCCGCAGCTCACGGCGATCAACGACTGCGCGCAGATGGCCGTTCGGAGCGGGATCCCGGTTATCGCCGATGGCGGCATCCGCTATTCCGGGGACATTGCGAAGGCCATCGGCGCAGGGGCCGATGCAGTGATGGTGGGGTTCCTCCTCGCTGGCGTCGACGAGAGCCCCGGCGAGATCGTCCTGCGGCAGGGCGAGCGGTTCAAGGAGTACCGTGGCATGGGGTCGCTCGGCGCGATGCGCGACCGGAGCTACAGCCGCGACCGATACTTCTGGGAGAACGGGCAGGGTGCAAAAGGTGTCGTGGAGGGGGTTGAAGGGCAGGTCCCGTACAAGGGAACGCTCGCCAACCTGGTCTTTCAGCTGGTCGGCGGCCTCCGATCCGCCATGGGGTACCTGGGCGCCAGCACAATCCGCGACCTCCAGGCCAACGCGAGGTTCATGCGCGTCAGCGCCGCCGCAGTCGACGAAGGCCACCCGCACGACATGATCATGACCAAGCAGGCGCCCAACTACTGGGGCCGCTACGAATAAGCGCAGGGGTATCATTACGGGCATGAAGACTGCGCCGATTGTGGGGTACGCATGGCTGGGCAACCAGAAGAGAACGGCGAGCTGGAATGGGACCGCACCGTAGCCGTCGAATTCACCCTCGTCGCTGGCGAGACGGTCTCTGTGCGGGACGCCCTTGACGAACCGGCCACCGAGGAGTCGGTTCGACGCTACGCCGAACAGCTGATCCGCGAGATCGGAACGGACACGGTTCGCACCTTCGCCTACTGGTGGGAGGGAGAGTTCTACGTGGACGCCGTGCGGCTCCGGGACGTCGCGGCCGTCAGCGTATCGACGATCAGCGCCGAGGATGAGTCCGACGAGTGGGAGGAGTAGGCCGCCGGCCTACTTTCCTGTCGCTCGGACCACGAGCACCGGACGGCCCCCCTCGCGAAGTACGCGCTCCGTCACACTCCCGAGGATCGCCCGCACGATGCCCGTGCGCCCGCGGGTCGTCATGGCAACGAGGTCGATATCGTTTTCCGCCTCGTAGGCGATGATCTCCCGGGCAGGGTCCCCATCAACGACACTCCAGACCGTGCGAACTCCTTGGGCAGTCAGGCGGTCGGCAATCGCCTTGAGGTGCGCTCGGCCCTCGGCGCGAAGCGTCTCCTGGGTCTCCTGCATCGCCTCGCCCGCCAGGTCCACAGCGGCCGGTGTCTCGACCGTGTCGATCAACATCGCCGGATTGGGCAGCGGGATGACCGCGAGGAGATGGATCTCCGCGTCGAACCGTTCGGCAATCTCGACCGCGTGCGGGAGCACCAGCTCCGCTAGGGCCGAGCCATCGTGGGGTACCAGGATGCGTCGGTACACATCGCCCCCTTCTGCGCACGCGGATCATTTTGCCGTCAACATGCCTGCCGCCACAGGACCATTGGCCCGGACGCATCGCTTGCCGCGGCTTCGACCCTCAGTCTACCACCGCGGCCACTCGGTTCGGCACTCCATCTGCCTTCTATCGGTCACGAGGGCGTCTCGAAGACCGGGGCCACCGTGGCCGGCGCGGGCGGTGGGGTCCGCGTAGCCGTCGGAACTGGGGTCGTCGTCGGAACGGCAGTGACTGTCGGAGGAACCGGGGTTCGGGTCGGCGACGGTGCGAGCCGGGGTGAGGCAGCCACAGCCGTGGCCGTGGCCGCAGCCACCAGCCGTGTCTGCGCCACACACGACTGCGCGTCCTGCCGATCCGGGAGCATGCGGACCGCCTCGCCACAGAGCTCCCCCGCGCGGCCCGGATCGCCGGACGCAAGGCTGTCGCGTCCGGCCCGCACGAGCGCAGTGACGTAGGCGCGCAGGACGGCGTCCGCATCTGGCGCGATGGCCTTGAGCTTCTCGAGATCGTCCAGGACGTCCGTCCAGTCCGGTTCTGGCTCAGCGAGCCGGAGGGCCGTCTCCACCTGCCGCAGGCGCTCCTCGGCGGCTGGGTCCTCAGGCGCCGCCTGCCGGGCGAGAAAGAAGAGGTCCCGGGCCACGTCCAGCTCGCCGGCGGTGAGCGCATCGAGTCCCAGACGCATCGCCTCCTCGTAGGCCGCGGCGAGATCGGGCTCCTCGGCGTCGGCTGGCGGCGCGCCCTCCTCCTCGGAGACTGCCTCTGCGACGCTCGCCTCAGCCTCCATGGCGATCGTCGCCCCGCCGACCCATCGGACCAGGACCAGCCCGGCGATCAAGAGGACGAGCGCTGCTGCGGCTGCCAGATAGGAGGTCGGCGTTGCATCTGGCGAGCTCAAGGTGTCTGGGAGCGGGTGCACGTGACTGCCCGCCGGACGTTCTCCGTCTTGCCCACTCAGCGCAGCGTTGTACGTGCGGAACGCAGCCTGGCGGACGCTGCGCGCGGTCAGACCCGACGGAACGGCACTGCCGCGATCAGCATCGCGAAGCTCCGCATCTTCCCGCTCATCCGCAAGCGCCGCGCGCAGGAGCAGGCGTCGCGCCAGGGGGGCGAAGGGGTTCGGCGGC
>WHTR01000034.1:24434-30321 GCA_009377635.1 Chloroflexota bacterium | reverse complement strand
GGCCTGCCCCCTGTTCCACAGGAGGTAGTCGAGCGCCATCGCCGTCACCCGCGTCTCACCTCGGCGATGCAGCTCGGCCACGACGCGTTCGACGGCCGTGACCGCGCATGCACGCAGCTCGACCTCCTCGGGTGAGCTGGCGGCAATGAGCTCCTCACGGTCGATCCGCTCGGCGAGCTCCGGCGCGTAGATGAGGACGCCGTCGAGCCGCAGCACGTGGGGCACGAGGTTGTCGGCAAAGATCGTGAGATGGTCGAGGTCGTCGAAGCGCCCGAGGCCGCGCCCCCTGAAGGCGAGGCTCAGGTCAGCGGCCGTCAGCAGAGCCCGCTTGAAGAACGGCACACGCATGCCCTGGTACGCTTGCACGTCGTCAAAGAACGGCATCTGCGAGAGGATGTGCACCAGGTGCTCGGCCGAGTGCTCTGCCTCCTGAACCAGCGCCGTGAGGCGGCCGCCATAGCGGTCCATCACGAACTGGCCGAGGTCGTTCAGGGCGCGGGCGAACAGGCCCATCAGCTCCATGGCCACCGGGTTGCGCTGGTCCTGGCCGAAGATCCGCGCGCAGGCCGCAGCATCCAGGTTCGCGAGCTCGTCTGACGTGAGCGGCCCGTCATTGCGGAAGCGCGTCGCGAGCTGTGTGGCGATCGTGAAGTAGCCGGAGAGGCCCGGTTGCTTCTTTAGCTCCGGAAAGTAGCCGGAGCCGAAGTTGATCGCATCGAGTGTCAGAACAAAGGCGAGGGTGCCGCCCGGATCGAGCTCTGGCTCAACGTAGTGGTGGGCGGGATCGAGCTCAGGCGCAGCGCCACTGGCGAGCCGCAGGTCTGCCGCGTAGGACGGGATGCGACCGTTGTCAATGAACACGGTGCTCGCCTGCCGCGCAACTTCGGCGCAGGCGGCCCGCACTTCGTCGAGAACGGCCATCGAAAGCCTCCGTGGGCCATGTGCCCGCGCACAGACCGGACATGCATCACCGCAGCGCGCCCGTTTCACCGTAGGTCGACGCTCGATGGCGTCAATTCGAAGAGCTTCGGTTGTGCTTGCTGCGCTTTCGTGGCAGGCGTGGGCTCGAATCCTGTCCTTCCGATAACGAGTGCAGCGCAAATGTCACTGCAGCATCGGCGCCCAGCGCACGGCCAGCCTGCAACCACCGACGCCATTGCTGCTGGCTGACGTTCCTTTGGGCGCTTTGCAGAAAGGGGCCGATGATGGCGGCTTCGAATGGCGCAGGCTGATAGGCGATGGTCTCTCTGATTACCGCAGCCGCGCCGGCAAGCGTGGCCGCACGTTTCGATTTCCCACCCGCGGCCGCCACCGCGGCCAGAGTTTCCAACCCGTCCGCCGTACCCTCGCGCTCTCCCTGTTCGCTCGCCGCCATGAGCGCCTCCCGCGCGAGCTGATTGGCCCGCGCGACGTCGCGCCGCGCGAGGGCGGCGTGGGCGATCACGATGGTAATGCGAGCCGCGAAGATATCGTCCCCTAGCTCACGATACACGCACAGGCCCTCATTCAAAGTGGCGACTGCGTCGTCGACACACCGCGCGTGCAGAAGCGCGGTGCCGAGGTTGAGATACGAGGTACCGAGCTGCCATGTCAGTCCAATCCGACGACAGATGGCAACGCCCTCTCGGTAAGGATCGAGCGCATCCTCATAGCGGCCCTGGCACATCGCCACCATGGCTTCGATCGTCAGTGCATTGCGGAGGTCCATCGGATCTTCACTCTGATGTGCGAGCTCAAGGGCATCGGCAGCCAGCTCAGCCATGCGGGCATGGTCTGCCTGCC
This sequence comes from Chloroflexota bacterium, assembly GCA_009377635.1. Taxonomy (GTDB): domain Bacteria; phylum Chloroflexota; class UBA6077; order UBA6077; family SHYK01; genus WHTR01. Next base: position 28,539 of record WHTR01000034.1, on the reverse strand, counting down.
GGAAGGCGAGGGCAGACGAGGCCCAGAGCGCCTTGGCGCGGAGCGAAGCTGGAGCTTCGCCCGGGAGGGCGAGCGCCGCATCCGACCAGCGCCGGCCCTCGGCGAATTCGCCGAGTTGGCGCCAATAGCGCCACAGGGCGACAGTGTACCGAAGCGCCAGGACCGTCTCGCCATGCTCGATTGTCCAGGCCATGCCGCGCCGCAAGTTCGCACGCTCCACATCGAGCCGCCGGAACCAGTCCTCGTGCCCAGCGCGCACGAGGTGGCGCTCGGCTTCCTCTGCCAACGTCAGGTAATGGAGTGCATGTCGCCGCGCGATCGGTTCGGTTTCGGCCGCCTCGAAGAGTCGCGCCGCGGCGTACTCCCTGACGACGTCGAGCATGTCGTAGCGCACGTCGGGGCGCTTCCGGTCGAGCGCGACCAGGCTCTGATCGACGAGGGCGCTGATGCCGGCCAGCACGTCTCCCACTTCGTCGACCGGTCCGCAGACGGTCTCGATTGAATTCAGGCTCCAGCCACCCACGAAGACCGAGAGGCGGCGGAGGAGTGTCTGCTCTCGAAATCCGAGCAGGTCATGGCTCCAGGCCACCGTGTCACGGATCGTGCGCTGACGCAGCGGCAGATCGACCGGGCCGCCAACCAGCAGCTGGAGCCGGTGGTCGAGCTGGTCGCGGACGGCGGCCAGAGGTAGGTGCTTGATCCGGGCGGCCGCGAGCTCTATCGCCAGTGGAAGACCGTCGAGCTTGCGACAGATCTGAACCATGAGCAAGGCAGTTTCCCGGTCGAGTACGAGGTCTTGTCTCACGTCCTGCGTGCGCTCCCAGAACAGAGCAGTTGCAGGCCACTGCAGGACCGATTCTGGAGGCGCTTCGCCGGTCTCGGACGGCAATTCCAGGGGTGGCACCGCAAATTCGTGCTCGCCGCGCAACCGCAGAGCGCTCCGGCTGGTCACCAGGAAGCTGACCTCCGGGCATCTGAGCAGCAGGGAGTAGACGAGTGACGCGGCTGGAGTCAGGTGCTCGAAAGTGTCCAGCACAATGAGCGCCTTCGTCCCCCCGAGACGCTTGGTCAGAAGCTCCTCGAGATTGGGGCCCGTCTCGACGGCGCCGAGAGCTTTGGCGAGCTCAGGCGCGACCAGCGAAGCATCCTTCACCTCGCCGAGCGAGACAAAGTAGACACCGGATGGGAAGGCACCGTGAATTTGGCGCGCGACTTCGAGCGCGAGCCGGGTCTTGCCGATGCCGCCCGGCCCGGTCAAGGTCAGAAGCCTGACGTCGGAACGCTGAAGCATCGCACGGATGCTCTCCAGTTCGCTCGCTCGGCCCAGGAGCGGCGTGGGCGCGACGGGCACGGCGCCGGCTGTGGCGGGCTCCGAAATGGCTACACGCCCCCGTGCGATCGCCTCGAACTCGCGCCTCTTGTCGTGCTCGAGCCGGAGTGCATCGGCCAGGCGCCGGGCAGTCTCGTGATGTAGGGCCGTTCGGAGACCCCGTTCGGCGTCGCTCACGGTGCGAGCGCTGATGCCGGCCTGCTCTGCCAGCTCCTCTTGCGTCATCCCGGCCGCCAAGCGGAACTGCTTGACGGACGCCGCGAGATTGCCGTCTATCTCTTGCTCCAAGGCCGCAGCCCCACCCCGCTCAATGTGACTCAAATCGGTGACCCAAATGGTGAGTTAGTTTCATGGCGCCGCCCGCTGGTACGCAACATCATATACATGGACCGCGGCCGCGCGGATCGGCCTCAGTTGGAACGACGAAGGAGGAGGAGGTCCAGATCTCGGAAAACGAGAATCAGAATAAGCAGATGATCATGCGTCTGTATGAGGAGGTCGTAAACCAGGGCAGGCTCGAGATCCTCGACGAGATGGCCTGGCCGGACCACCTCGAGCACAACCCGTTCCCCCAGCAGAGCCAGGGCGTCGGAGGTCTGAAACAGCGCGTCAGCATGGTGCGCGCGGCATTCAATCCCCGCTTCACGATCGAACACCTCATCGCAGAGGGTGACAAGGTAGCAGTCATGTGGAGCAATGCTGCTACGCACGTGGGTGAGTGGTGCGGTTTTCCACCGACCGAGAAGAGCATCACCTTCCACGGGGTAGACATCCACCTGCTACGAGATGGGCGCCTGGCAGAGCATTGGGACGTCGTGGATATCACCGACTTCCTGGCCAAGCTCGGCGTGCTGCCTGCTCCACCAGCGGCGGGAGGCGAATGATGATCCTTACTGTGGGGGCCACTGGACTCCTGGGTGGCATGATCACCGACCGCCTTCTCGACCAGGGAAAGCAGGTCCGGGCGCTGGTCCGTCAGCCGAATAGCGCTCAACGTTTCGACGCGCACGGTGTCGAGACCGTGACCGGAGATCTGAAGGACGCGGCTTCGCTCGACCGTGCCTGTCTAGGAGTGGAGATCGTCATCACGACGGCCAATTCCGCTGCGCGCGGTGGAGACGATAATCCGGAGACCGTCGAGGATCAGGGCAATCGCAACTTGATTGACGCAGCTCGCGCCGCCGGCGTCCGCCACTTTGTATTTACATCGATCCTGGGGTCGGACCTGAACAACCCGGTGCCGTTCCTCCGCGGCAAGGCGATCGCAGAGCAGTACCTCAAGGCAAGTGGCCTCACCTACACGATCCTGATGCCCGACTTGTACATGGAAATCTTGTGCCCGATCATCGTCGGGGGCCCGGTTCTCGCGGGACATCCTGTGACGCTTGTCGGAGAAGGAAAACGACAGCACTCGATGATCTCGATGGCGGACGTCGCGAGCTTCGCCGTAGCTGCTGCGGGGAACAACCGCGCGCGGAACCGAACCCTCATGCTTGGTGGCCCAGAGCCGGTTTCCTGGCACGACGTCATTGCGGTCTATGAGCGCCTGCTCGGACGCCAGATCGACGTGCGGTTCGTGCCGATGGGGGAACCCCTGCCGGGCTACCCGGACTTCATCAGCGGGGTCATGACCGCGCTCGAGACCTACGACAGCGTCATCGACATGGACGCACTGTCGCACGAGTTCGGAGTAGCGCAGGTCCCGCTCGAAGAGAGCATTCGGCGGCAGCTCACCGCCGTGCCGAAGAAGGCGTGATCTCGGGCTGCGCGGCCCTCTTCATCCACCACCTCGACAGCGGACACAGACCCAACGGCTGCGGCGGAGCTCATCGCGGCATGCTGCCCCTGATGGGTGGTCAACCGATCGCCTGCGGGCCGAGAGCCGTTCGAATCTGCGCGATCCGCTCGCGGGACGCGTCTGGGGGGAGACGTACCTGCTGTGCTTCGGGGTCGATCGGCAGGGCGGCCGAAGCTCATGGTGGGTTACGGACTGGGAAGAGGCACCCGACCAAGCCGGCGAGGGGTCGGTCGCTCGCCGAGCGCAACTCCAGGCTGGGCACCTGTACAATTGACCGTTCTCGCAGAGCCAGCGACGGGCAGCGGAGGCGAACCGTGGCAAACGACTACGACGGCATCGACCACAAGCTAGCGCCCTTCCTGAGAGCGCAGCACGTGTTCTTCGTGGCCACTGCCCCAAGCGGACCCGGCGGCCACGTCAACCTCTCGCCGAAGGGCCACGACACGTTCCGCATCGTGGACACCCGCACCGTGGCCTATCTGGATCTGACTGGAAGCGGCGTGGAGACCATCGCGCACCTGCGAGAGAACGGGCGCATCACGATCATGTTCTGCGCCTTCGAGGGGCCGCCGCGCATCGTTCGCCTCTACGGGCGAGGACGTTTGGTGGAGCCGATGTCCCCGATGTTCGCCGAGTGGCGTCGACGCTTCGGCGACCACGACGGGGTGCGAAGTGTCATCGTTGTGGAGCTGGACCGGATCGCGGACTCGTGCGGCTACGGCGTCCCCATCCTCCAATACGAGGGCGAGCGGCCGCAGATGCAGGCGTGGCTCGACCGAAAGGGGCCCGAAGGCGTTCGAGAGTATCAGGCAGAGCATGACATCAGCATCGACGGGCTTCCGGGTCTTGCCCGCTAGAAGTGCGGCCGAAAACGTCTTCTGTCATCCTGAGCGAAGCGAAGGATCTCCCCTTAAGCGTAAGCTGGCGGTCACGAGAGATCCTTCGTCGCTGCGCTCCTCAGGATGACGGGGCTTTGC
>WHTR01000034.1:22038-24426 GCA_009377635.1 Chloroflexota bacterium | reverse complement strand
ATTGGCGGTCACGAGAGATCCTTCGTCGCTGCGCTCCTCAGGATGACGGGGCTTTGCGGCCGGGGTCCTAGGCAACAGTCGAATCGACCGAGCGCGGCGACCAAGCTCGGATAGGGAGGGGACGGCACACCGCAGTGGACGCTTGACTCCGCCTCACACAGGTGCTATAGCAGCTACGACGACGCGGGAGATGGGCCAATGCAGAACCAGCCGGAGATGACACCTTCAGCGACACCGGGGGCGGATGCGGTGCCTGAAAGGGTCACGCTGACCCTGTCGACCCCGGAGTATCGCGCGGAGGGGCCGCTCAAGGTCAGCGGCCGTGCCCGTTACACCGCGGACGTGCGGCTCCCGGGCATGCTCTGGGCCATGTTCCTCAAGAGCCCGGTGGCCCACGCGCGCATCGTGTCCATCGATTCCTCCGCCGCCCGAGAGGTGCGCGGCGTCCACGCGGTCCTGACTGGCGCGGACATTGGCCCCCGGCGGTTCGGACGCTGGCTGTACGACTGGCCAGTCCTGGCCTACGAAGCGGGTTCGGTACGTCGGCGAGCGGGTGGCTGCAGTGGCGGCCGAGACCAAGGAGGCCGCGGAGGAGGCGCTAAACCTCGTCGTAGTGGAGTATGACGAGCTGCCCGCCGTCTTCGATGCCGAGGAGGCGGTCGCCGACGGCACCCCGATCCTCCACCCGGATGCGCCGGACTACCAGGCCGCGGGGAGACGCAAGCCCGTCCCGCATCTGAATCTTCAGGCCTACGCATCCGCACACAAGGGGGATCCGGAGATGGACCGGATCTTCGCCGCGGCCGATCTCGTCGTTGAGGATCTCTTCACGGGTGCGCGGCAGCACCAGGGCTTCATCGAGCCCCACGGGTGCGTCGTCTGGATCGAGCCCGATGGTACGGTCCGAGTTGTCAGCACGAACAAGTCGCCGTTCGGCCTGCGCCAGCAGCTCGCCAAAGTGACCGGCCTGCCTCCTGAACGAATCGTCGTGGATAGCCAATTCATCGGCGGTGATTTCGGCGGGAAGGGCACGTCGATCGAGGAGTTCGCCTGCTACTATCTGGCGAAGGCCACCGGGCGGCCGATCAAGGCCATCATGACCTACATGGACGAGCTGCAAGCAGGGGCTCCGCAGCACGCCGCCACGTACTGGTTGCGGACAGCCGTATCCCGTGACGGGCACATGCTCGCCCACGAGTCTCGGGCGTACCTTAACAACGGCGCCTACGGAGGCGGGAGGCCCAATCCGGAGACGACGGTCTCTGGCGGGCTGCAGTGCCTCGATAGCTACTATGTTCCGAACGCACGCCTCGAATCTTTCCTGGTCTCCACGAACCTCGCGCCAGGAGGAAACATGCGTGCGCCCGGCGCGGCGCACCGCGGACTGGCCGGCGAGGCGCACGTCGACCACATCGCGCGAGAGCTGGGCATGGATCCCCTCGAGTTCCGCCTCATCAACGCGATCCGGGACGGACAGTCTGGATTGACCGGGGGGCCGGTCCATCGGCCCCGTGCCGTGGAGGTACTGGAGCGGCTCCGACACGAGACCGCGTGGGGTCAGAGGCCCCTTCCTCCTCACCGTGGGCGAGGCATCGCGCTGCGGAACCGGCACGTCGGTGAGGGAAGGACGGAGCTGCTCTACCGGCTCCGGCCTCATGGAGACATCGAGGTCGTCACCGCCGCAGTGGACCAGGGCGGGGGAGCGCTTACCGTAATTCGGCGCGTCGCCGCGGCCGCGCTCTCCGTGGACCTGGAGCGCATCAGCGTCACGTACGGGAACACGTCCGAGGCGCGCCTCGACCCAGGCGGAGTCGGCGGGAGCCGCACGACGCACGTGGCAGGGCAGGCAGCTCTTCGGGGCGCGCACACGCTCAAGGAAAAGCTTGAAGACCTAGCGGCTGAGCTGATGGGGTGGCCGTCGGGCCAGGTGCGCCTCGAGCAAGACCGCTTCATTGCGAGCGACGGCGCTGGCACGTCGGCCTCCTTCGAGGAGGTCGCCGAGCGCGTCCTACGAGGCGGCCCGATCGAGGTCGTGGGCGCATACGACGCGGCTGAGCAGCACGCGGACGACACGGGCCATCAGAACTTCTTCGCCTACATGGTCGAGGTCGACGTCGATCCGGCCACGGGCCGGGTCCAGCCGACCGAGGTCGTGCTGGTCGTGGACGTCGGCACCATCATCAACCCGATCGCCCACCAGGGGCAGCTTGACGGTGGCTTCATCTTCGGCTACGGGCAGGCGGCGACGGAGGAGCTGAGCCACGATGACGGACGGGTGACCGCGCCCTCACTCGGCGAGTACAAGCTCCCGACGACCATGGACGCCCCGCGGCTGCGCACCATCCTGTTGGATCCGGACCCGGGCCCCGGCCCCTTCGGCGCGAAGGC
>WHTR01000034.1:10103-21960 GCA_009377635.1 Chloroflexota bacterium | reverse complement strand
GACGATGCCGATCACGGCCGAGCGCGTGTTCGACGCGATGCGGCAGGCGGGGCGGTAGAGCCCCGGTGCTCAACCGTTCCGTGCATGACCGCGTCCTCTTTCTCACGGTGGATACGGCTGCCACGCTGGGAGATGCATCGACGCGGCTCGCGTGGCAGCTTCTGGACATCTGTGCAGATATCGAGGAGCAGGACGAGCTGCCGGTCTGCGTGGTCCTTGGATCCGGTGGGACTCGCTTCTGGCTCGAGCAGCCCCGCTCGGCGGCTGACTGCGACGCCGTCGGCTCCGTCTGGGCACGCGCTACCCACGCCATCGCGCGGGCCTCGCCACCGACACTGGCGCTGATCCGCGGGGATGCCATCGGCCCCGCCTGGGAGCTCGCCCTCTCCTGCGATCTGCGAATCGCCGCCGTCGACGCGCGGGTCGGCAGCCCAGAGGTGCGATGGGGCCGGATGCCGGCTGCTGGGGGTACGCAACGGCTGGCCCGCGTCGCGCGCATCGGACCCGCGCTGCGACTACTCATGCTCGGCGAGGTAGTGCCAGCGCCGGTGGCACTGGAGCTTGGCCTCCTTCATTGCGTCGCTGCCGCGCCCGAGCTCGAGACGCAGCTCGCGCGCGTGCTTGAGTCATTGCGGTCGTCGGCACCCATCGCGCTCGCGTTCGCCAAGGAGGCGCTCCATCGCAGCGCGGATCTTCCGTTGGAAGACGGGCTCCGCCTCGAGGCGGACCTGGCCACGGTGCTGCAGACCACGCGCGATCGACAGGAAGGCGTGCAGGCCTTTCTGGAACGACGCCCACCTCGGTTCTCGGGACGATGATCGCCTCACGGCACCTCGCCGATCTCCGCGTGCTCGACCTCAGCCGGGACGGGGCGGCGGCGGGCTGCGCGCGCATCCTGGCGCTGCTGGGGGCGCACGTCCAGCATGTGCCAGTTCCCTACCGGCCCGGAATCCAGGCGCTGGTGCGCGACCATCCGTGGCACACGATCGTGACCGATCTCCTGCCATCCGAGGCGCGTCGGGCAGGGCTGACGCCGACCGCTCTCCTGACAGTCGCGCCCGTCGTTGTGTCCGTCACCCCGTTCGGGCTCGACGGGCCGGATGCCGAGTCCGCCGACATTTTGCGCGCCTTCGGTCCCTTCGGCGATCGCGTGGCGTCCGAGCTGGCCGGCGCCCACGCCGCAGCAGGAGCGCTCGCCGCCCTCCGCTGGGCGCGCGGCGCCTTGCGCACGGTGCACGTGGAGGTGGCCACGTTCGACGTGGTGGCATCCTGCCTCGGCGACAACCTCCCGCGCGCCATCTGTCCGCTGGCGACCCAGCGGTCCGGCGACGCTCGCCGTGACATAGGGGCGCGAATCGAGGTCCTCCCCTGCGCCGACGGATGGGTCGGGATCGCCGCACCGACCGCCGTGGATCGGGCGCACCTAGCCGGACTCACTGGTGTCGACGAGGTCGCCGTAGACGATGCCGACCTGGCAGCCCTCGTCAGGCCGTGGCTCGCGCGTCGATCCCGGTGGGACGTTTTCTCGGCCGCTCAGCTCTGGCGACTTCCCATCGTGCCGGTCCTCTCAGCAGCGGAGGCTCAGCTCGGCGAACAGCGCCTGGCCTGCAACAATCAGGAGCTACGCGCCGCGCACGCGTTTGTCCCGCGATCCCCGTTCCGGATCGATGTGCGGCAACAGCATGCCTCCACCCACGGGTGCCGCGAATCATCAGAGCCGGATCCCCTTGACGGACGGGGGAGCCATCAGAGCACTCCCCGCCGCCCACCGACACCTTCGAGCCAGCGTGCGTCTCGCGACGCGCCGCGTCTCCCCCTGTCCGACATCTGCGTGCTCGACCTGGGGATGGTCTGGGCCGGTCCGCACGCCGGCCGCCTGCTCGCGGGGCTCGGCGCGCGCGTGGTGAAGATCGAAGGGCCGAACCGGCCGGACGGGACCCGGCCGGACGTGGGATGCCTGGGAGCTTTCGGCGACCTGAATCGCGGCAAGGCAAGTCTTGTACTTGACCTCGCCCACGAGCTCGGCCGGGAGGCGTTCCTTCGTCTCGTCTCCCGGGCAGACGTCCTCGTGGAGAACTTCAGCCCGCGGGTCATGCCAAACTTTGGGCTCGACGACTCGGTCCTCTCGGCGGTCAATTCGCGACTGGTCATGCTCTCGATGCCGGCCTTCGGATCCGACGGCTCGTGGGCCCACGCTGTCGCGTACGGCAGCGGCCTCGAGCTGATCACAGGTTTGGGCACGATCGGACCCGACGGGCGGCCGGCGCCAGCACCGGTGCCCTATCTCGACTATCTGTCGGGAGCGTACGGGGCCGTTGGCGTGCTGGCAGCCCTGTTGGCCCGCGAGACGTCTGGCGACGGAGTCCGTTTGGAAATTGCGCAGCGGGACGTCGCCTGTCAGCTCCTGCGGGGCTGGCGCTCGTCCCAACAGAGACACGTCGACCGTGGCGTCAGGATCGGAGATCACATGACGAGTCCCTCCATGCTGACCGCCAGGGAGATCGACTGGACGTCGTATGTCGCGGATTTTGCGTCCGATCGCCATCTCGCCGCCCGCGAGCTGTTCACTTCCAGAACGACTGAGCGTAAGCCATGTCACCACTATGCGCGGCCGCCCTGGCGATTGCACGGCATCCCGTTCCCCGACGAGGGGCCGGCACCGGCATTCGGCGCGGACAGTCGGCCCATCCTCGAGGAGCTCGCGCGGATGGACACTGAGGCGATCGACCGCCTCGTGGGCGCGGGCGTGGTGGTGGCCGCCGATCCGGACGGGCCTCTCCGGACTCGTGACCGTCGTCTCGGTCGAGATGACCTGCCGCGAGGTGAGCCTTGAGCTTCAGGACGCTTATCTACGAGAAGCGCGATGACGCGGCCTGGATCACGTTGAACCGGCCCGCCGTGCTCAATGCGTACAATACCGCCATGCGCGACGAGCTCTTCGAGGTGCTCTCCGCCGTTCGGGACGATACGGATGTGCGTGCCCTCGTGCTGCGGGGCGCAGGGCGCGCGTTCTGCGGAGGCGCCGATCTGACCGAGTTCGGCACCGCACCTTCTCCCGTCGCCGCGCGACGGATTCGATTCAGCCGGGACGTGTGGGCCCTGTTCAACGACCTGGAGGTTCCCACGATCGCTTCCGTCCACGGTTTCGCCCTCGGGACCGGGCTGGAGATGGCCCTCCTGTGCGACCTCCGCATAGTCGCCGAGGGGACCGAGCTTGGCCTGCCTGAGGTACGGCTGGGACTGATTCCCGGCGCCGGGGGCACACAGACCCTTCCTCGCGTCTGCGGGCTCGGGACGGCCCTCAGTCTGTTGCTGACCGGCCGGCGGATCGATGCCACCGATGCGTATCGCGTCGGACTCGTCTCTTGGGTCGTACCGGCGGACGACTTGGAGCCCCAGACCGAGCAGATCGTGCGCGACATCGTGACGTTGGATGCGCGGGCGGTGCGCGCCGTTCGCCGCGCGGTGCGCACGGGTATCGACCTGCCGCTCGAGGAGGGACTCCGCCTCGAAGCTCGGCTGGCGGAGCAGCTATGACCTGCGCGTGGTACGGTCGCAATACCAGACCGTGCAGGCGCCTAATAGCACCCCGGGCGGGTTTCCCGTGAATCTGATGGAGCTCCTCGAGATCCCCGCGTCCCTGTTTCCGGAGCGTGAGATCCTGCGCTTTCAGGGTCGCGGGGTCACCTATGGCGAGCTGCAGGAGCGCGTCGCGAAGACGGCCGGCGCCTTGCGGACGCTCGGCGTGCAGACCGGCGACCGGCTGGCGATCCTGCAGACGAACACACCCGCTGTGGTGGAGCTCCTCTACGCCGCTGCGAGCCTCGGGGTGGTCTTCGTGCCACTGAACTTCCGGGCGAGTCGCGAGGAGCTCAGCTCGATGCTCGCGCGGGTTGAACCGACGGTGGTGCTCGTGGGCGACCGGTATCGATCAACGGCGGCTGAGCTACGCGCCTCGACCTTGGGCGCCCCGGTGTTCATCACACTGGACAGCACCACGGGACCAGGTATAGCGGGCGGCCCACAGCGTGCGGAGATGCCTTCGCTGGGCATCCTCGTAGACCAGGCCGAGCCGGCGGCGCGCGCCGACATTGACGACAACAGCCTGGCGGCGGTGCTGTTCACGAGCGGCACGACCGCTGGCCCAAAAGGCGTCATGCTCGCCCATGCAGGCCTGACCTCCTTCGTGCTTGAGAGCGCGGAGCTGTGCGACGGTGCCGACCGCGGGGCGGTGCTCGTCGCTGCCCCACTCCACCACGTCGCCGGGCTCACCGCGGTCCTGGCGGCGACGTTCGCCGGCCGACGTATCGTTCTCATGGAGCAGTTCGAGGCCGAGGGGTGGCTGCGTCTCGTCGCCACCGAGGGGATCACCCACGTGTTCCTCGTCCCGACGATGCTGAAGCGCGTTCTGGACCACCCGACCTTCGCCGAGACGGACCTCTCCGGACTGCAGGTCCTCTCGTACGGCGCTGCGCCGATGCCCCTCGCAGTCATCCGACGCGCCATCGCCGCGCTCCCTCGGTCTGTCCACCTTATCAGCGCTTTCGGACAGACGGAGACCGCCTCAACCGTCGCCGTGCTGGGGCCCGAGGACCACCGTCTCGAGGGGACCCCAGACGACGTGCAGCGGCACCTGCGCCGGCTCGCGTCCATCGGCCGGCCCATACCAGACGTCGAGCTCCGAATACTCGACGACGACGGCACATCCCTTCCGCCCGGCAAGGTCGGTGAGATCGCCATCCGGGCGGACCGGCTCATGCGCGGCTACTACCAGCAGGACGAGGCGACGCAGGAGACGCTGCGCGACGGCTGGCTCCGAACCCGCGACCTGGCATGGGTGGACGAGGACGGCTACATTTATCTGGCGGGTCGGAAGGGCGACCTCATCATCCACGGGGGCGAGAACATCGCCCCGGCCGAGGTTGAGACGGTGCTCGAGTCCCACCCCGCTGTCGAGGAGGCGGGAGTCTTCGGCATCCCCGACGAGGAGTGGGGCGAGCGCGTCGCCGCCGTCGTCGTGCCCCGTCCAGGCGCGGAGATTCACCCGGATGCTCTCATCGACTTCTGCCGTCAGCGGCTCGCTGGATTCAAACGGCCGGAGGTCGTCTTCGTCGCCGATCCCTCCTCGGATGGACTCCCGAGGAACACACTGGGGAAGCTCCTGCGCGGCGAGCTACGGGCCCGCTACGCCACCTGACGGTTTTTTTGTCCCGATCGCTCGGGGCGCCACCGGCGCAAAGAAACCGCGACTGTTCACAGCCGGGGAGCATTCCAGCTTCCGAACGTGGGGTCACCGCGGTCGGACCGGGGAGAGAGAGATGTCCAACGAAACGGGGAAACGCTACGTCTGTCCAAGCTGCGGCAGCGAGCTGCTGGTGACTCGAGGCGGGTCAGGCGCGCTCGCCTGCTGCGGCCAGCCCATGCAGCTACGGGGGACGAGCGCCCCGAGCCCTTCCCAGCCAGCGCAGGGGAGGTGACTGGTGCCAACACTGCTCGGCAAGCGGTTCGAGTGCGAGGTGTGCGGGACCGAGGTGCTCTGCACGAAACCGGGAGGCGGGACAGTCCACTGCTGCGGCAAGGAGATGCGGCTCAAGGAGCCGAAGCCGCTCCCCTCGGCGGACTGACCGCAGCACGGCCCGACGCATGATCACTCGGGACCGACGCCCGGCGGATCTGGTTGTCGCCAATGCGCGGGTCATCACCCTCGACCCGCGTCGCCCCACCGCGGAGGCGCTCGCTGCACGGGACGGGCGCGTGGTGGCCGTCGGCGCGCTCGACGAGCTCCGAGCTTGCATCGGCCCGTACACGGAGGTGGTGGACAGCGAAGGCGGATTCGCGGTTCCAGCCTTCCACGATGCCCACCTGCACCTCCTCAGCTTCGCCCGCACCCGCTCGAGGATCGATTGTCGCCAGGCCCGGAGCATCGGTGTGCTCCGAGGAGCACTGATCGACCGCGCGCGACAAACACCCGGTCACGGCTGGATCCGTGCCTTCGGGTACGATGACGCCCTTCTCGCGGAGGGACGCCACCCGGACCGGCACGACCTGGACGCAGCCGTGGCCGACCGCCCGGTTCGAGTACAGCACCGGACGCTTCACGTGGATGTCCTGAACACTCGAGCGTTCCGGCTTCTCGGGCTCTGGGAGGCGAACCGGCCGGAGGTCGAGCGGGAGCCGGCGACGGGCGAGCCCACCGGCCGACTCTACCATGCGGCCGAGATGCTGCGCGGCCGCGTCGAGCGCGCGGCGGTGCACGACCTCGCCGCGGACGTTCGGGCGGCCAGCGAGCAGCTCCTCGCCTGGGGAATCACGACCGTCCAGGATGCCTCCGTCACAAATGGGGGTGAGGAGTGGGAGCTGTTCCATAACCTCGTCGATCGAGGCGATCTCCAGGTGCGCGTCTTCGTCTGTCCCGGCGCGGAGCACTGGCGAACAGTGCTCGCTGCCCAGCCCGAGAGCGGGCGTGTCCGCCTCGGTCCGGTCAAACTCATGCTCGACGAGCGGACGAGCGACCCGCGGGAAGTGCGTGCGCGCGTAGCGGAGGCACGGGGCGCCGGCCGATCCGTTGCTCTACACGCCGTGAGCGAGGCGGAGGTCGCCATCGCGCTCGATGCCTTGCGCGGGAGCTCGGCGCCGCCGAGGCGGGCGCTGGATCGCATCGAGCACGGCTCGGTGATCCCAGACGCCTGGCTGGATGACCTCCGGGCGATCGGCGCGGCCGTGGTGGGGCAGCCAGCGCTGGTCTACGACCGAGGCGACGTATACCGAACGGCGTATCCCCCGGACCTCCACGGCTGGCTCCACCGGGCCCGTTCTCTCGTGGCCGCGGGCGTCCCGTATGCGGTCGGATCCGACGCGCCGGTGACGGACCCCGCGCCCGGGCTCGCGCTCTTTGCCCTGCAACGACGGACGACGCGGGGTGGCAGCTTGATGGCGCGCCACGAGGCGCTGACGGCCGCGGAGGCGCTTGCCGCGTGCACCCTCTGGCCGGCACGCGTCGTTGGTGCTGATGGAGAGCTCGGCTCGCTTCGGCCGGGCGCCCTCGCGGACCTGGCAGTCCTGGATGCCGACGTGCTGGAGACGCCGTCCGCGGAGACGCGCGACCGACAAGCGCGGATGACGATCGTCGAGGGCCGAGTCGTCTGGCGCCGAGGTGCCCGCCGTGCCGGTCCCCAATGACACAGCCCACCCGTCTTACAGGCTGCTGAAAAACAGTCATCCTGAGCGGTGCGAAGGATCTGTCACGAGCATCAAGTACTGTGCAGGAGAATGCAGTTCAGGAGAGATCCTTCGGCCTGCGGCCTCAGGATGACAGTTTTTCAGCAGCCTGCTGAGGGAGACACAGGCGTTCTCCGGACCGAGCAGAGACTGACAGGACGCCATCGCCGGCGCGTCCCGCGGCTCAAGCGCTGGCCTGACGATGTCACACAGCGACGAGCTGGTCGTGACCCTTCTTCGACACCGCCGCCAGGCCGCTGGCGATGAGCGACCAGTGGTCGCCGCCGTCGTCGCTGGCATACACCTCGCCGCCGGTCGTCGCGGCGAACACTGAGAAGGAGTCGCCCCAGTCCTCGAGGCACAGCGCGCCGATCTCGTGCCGCGTCCGGTCGGGGAGCCCGTTCCGCAGCCGCTGCCAGCTCCGTCCGCCGTCCGCGCTCCGAAAGATCTTGCCCCCGGCGTAGCGGCTCTCCCGCCAGGTGGCCGGATTGTGCTCCGCGGCGGCCACGAACAGGACATCCGGCCTCCGGGGGTTGAGGACGAGTCCATCAGGATAGACGTCAGGAGCCCAGTCCGGACTCATCCACCGCTCCCACCGTCCGCCTCCGTCCGGCGTGACGTACAATCCGGCGCCGCCCGTGACGTAGATGCGCTGCCGGTCACGCGGGTCGATCACTGCCTTGTGCACGTCGTAGAAGTGCTCCACGGCCCGGTCATGATCGCTGAGAAATCCGACCGTATTGATCTCACGCCACGTCTGTCCCTGATCGCTACTCTTGAGCAGGGCGCCCTGCTCGATGCACGCGTAAATCGTGCTTGAATCGGCCGGATCGACGGTGATGAACTTCGTATGGGCGACGTGGGGAGGGGCCGGGAACGACCACGCATCCACAGTGGGGACGTCCCGCATGGCGGGCAGCTCCCGCCAGTGGTGGCCGAGGTCATCACTACAGAACAGGTGGGCCGGCTGCGTCCCGGCGAGGAGACGGGACCCGTCGCCGTTCTGCACCGAGGCCAGGCTGTACACGTCGTCCACTGTGAGGCCGGTGTCGCGTCGCTCCCACGTCCTGCCGCCGTCCTCGCTCGCGTACATCCGATCGAAGAACGCTCCAGCGAAAATCATGCCACTGATGGGCTCGACGATGATGGAGCTGATATGGAGCCCTGCGAGGGCATGATGCGCCAGCGCCCAGCCACCCTCGGCACGGCGTTCGAGGATGGCCACGCCGTCCTTGGTCCCAACGAGTACCTCGCGCGATGCTTCCGTCGAGGTGTACATGTTCGCACCACCGTGAGACAGTCCAATCGGCATCGATTCCCTCCGCATTTCGGCGCGGCTCGCCTCATCTCTCCGCGAGCAGTCCGTGCTGCTGCGAGCCCCGGCATCGTATCAGAGGAGCGCACTCTTTGTCCTCGGATCATATGGAGAATGCGCGTGTTCGAGCCAATGGGTGAGAGCCTCCGCTAGGGTCTGGGCATTGCAATCTTCCCACATGGTGACGTGGGTGCCGGGGATCTCCTGGATGGCGATCCCCTCGGTGGAGAGCCCGCCCCAGCCGAAGAGCGGGTCCGGATCGACCGCCTCCTCGCGCTCGCGGACCACGAAGAGGACCGGGCGGCCCGGGTAGGGGCGGGGGATGTAGGCCCGCTGGGCCATGAGTCCCGCCTCGCGCACGTTCTGCAGCGCGGTGGGCAGCGCGCGGTCGCCGGACCCGGAGCGACGGGCGGTGTATTCCCAGAGCCGGCTGCGCAGCCGCCGGCCCACCGTGAGGGCGGGCCCGGCCAGATAGCGGAGCTTCGCTACCGCGCTCAAGTCGGCCATATTGGCCAGATGGAGCCTGGCCCGCAAGGCGAACCAGCGCGTGGCCAGGCGGAGGCGCTCCCGCTGGGCCAGGAGCTGGACGTAGCCCGGTGCGTAGCTGTCGAACATGGCGAGCAGGCCGACAGGCTCGCCCTGGGCCTGAAGCTGCTGGGCCATCTCGAAGGCGACCATGCCCCCGAAGCACTGGCCGCCGAGATAGTAGGGCCCCTGCCCCTGGAGCGTGCGGATCTCGCGCAGGTAGTGGGCGGCCATCTCCTCCACCCGGGTGTGGGGCGGCTGCGCCCCGTCGAGGCCCACCGCCTGGAGGCCGTAGACCGGCTGGTCCGGGGCGAGCCGTTCGAGGTGGCGCACCATAGCCTGGAAGGTGAGGACGTTGCCGCCGATGGCGTGGACGCAGAAGAACGGCGGCCTGGTGCCGCTCGGCTTGAGGGGCACAAGGGAGGACCAGGAGGGCGCCCAGCCCTGCTGGCGCAGGAGGGCGGCGAGCTGGGCGACCGTGGGGGCCCGGTAAAGCGTGGCCAGGGGCAAGTTCACCCCGAAGGCCTGGGTGATTGCGGTGAACAGGCGCACCGCCAGCAGCGAGTGGCCCCCGAGGTCGAAGAAGTTGTCGGCCAGTCCGATCTGCTGGAGGCCCAGCACGTGCTCCCAGATCCGGGTGAGCTGGATCTCGAGCTCATCGCGCGGAGTCACGGCCGCGGGCGTTTCTCCGGGCACGGATGCCCGCGCCGGGTCCGGGGCCGGCAGTGCCTGGCGATCGATCTTGCCGTTGGGGGTCAGCGGCATGGCCGCGAGCGCCACGAAGGCGGCGGGCACCATGTAGTCGGGAAGCCGCTGGCGCAGCAGGCGGCGCAGCTCATCGCTGGTCGGTGCCGCGCTGCTCGGTCCCTCACTGGGGGGCACGAGCGGGGCGGTCGGCACGATATAGGCGACCAGGCGCTTATCGCCCGGGACATCCTCCCGGGCGGCCACGACCGCCTGGCGCACCCCCGGGTGCTCGGCCAGCACCGCCTCGATCTCGCCCAGCTCGATGCGGTAGCCCCGAAGCTTGACCTGGTTGTCGATGCGTCCCAGACACACGATCGTCCCATCGGGGCGGTAGCGCGCCACATCCCCGGTGCGGTAGAGCCGCGCCTCGGGCTCGCGGCGGAAGGGATCGGCGAGGAACTTCTCGGCGGTCAGCTCGGGCCGGTTGAGGTAGCCGCGAGCGAGCCCGTCCCCGCCGAGGTAGAGCTCGCCCGGCACGCCGATGGGGGTGGGCTGGAGCTGGCCGTCCAGGAGGTAGACCTGGGTGTTGGCGATGGGGCGGCCGATGGTTATCGCGGCGGGGTCGGTCACCCGGCTGAGGGTGGACCAGATGGTGGTCTCGGTGGGGCCGTAGACGTTCCAGAGGGAATCGCACCGCGTGAGGAGCTGTTCGGCCAGCTCGGGCGGCAAGGGTTCGCCCCCGCAGAGGAGCTTGAGCCGTTCGCTCCCGGTCCAGCCGGCCGCGAGCAACAGGCGCCAGGTGGCCGGGGTGGCCTGCATGACGGTGGCCCCGCTGGCTTCCAGCAGGGCGGCGAGGGCCGCGCCATCGGCGGCGGTCTCGCGGCTGGCGATGACGACCCGGGCGCCCGTGAGGAGAGGCAGGTAGAGCTCGAGGCCCGCGATGTCGAAGGAGAGAGTGGTCACGGCCACGAGCACGTCTGGCGCGCCGAGGCCCGGCTCGGCTGCCATCGAGGTCAGGAAATTGACCAGGGCGCGGTGGGGGATCATGACTCCCTTGGGCTTGCCGGTGGAGCCGGAGGTATAGATCACGTAGGCCAGGTTCTCGGGGGTGTGCCCAGTCGCCTCGGGGGCGGTCGCCGGCTGCTGGGCGATCTGGTCCCAGTCGCCATCCAGGCAGATCAGGCGGGCCGCGGTAGGAGGAAGCCCGGCGAGCAGCGCCTGCTGGGTGAGCAGGACCGAGGGGGCGGCGTCTTCGAGCATGAAGGCGATGCGATCGGTGGGGTAAGTCGGGTCGAGCGGGATGTAGGCGCCCCCGGCCTTGAGGATGCCGAGCAGGCCCACCACCATGTCGACGGAGCGCTCCACCAGGATGCCGACCAGGGTCTCGGGGCCGACCCCCCGTCCCCGCAGATGGCGGGCAAGCTGGTTGGCGCGGGCCTCGAGCTCGCGGTAGGTGAGCTGCTGGTCCCCGAAGACGACCGCGACCGACTCCGGGGTGCGGGCCGCCTGGGACGTAAGCAGGGCGGGCAGCGCCTGATCGGCCGGATAGTCACGCGCGGTGGCGTTCCACTCCCCGAACAGCAGCCCCCGCTCGCCTTCGGCCAAGAGTGACAGCCGCGAGATCCGACTGTCGGGATCCGCCACCATCCCTTCCAACAGCGTACGGTAGTGCTCCACCATTCGGTTGATGATCGCCTCATCAAAGAGGTCGGTGCTGTAGTAGAAGCGACCGATCACGCCGTCTGGGCTGTCGTCAAGGTCGAGATACAGGTCGAACTTCGTCGCACCGGTCTCGACGTCCATATGCGTCAGAGCCCAACCCGGAGGAAGGCTGGGCATCTGCGGCCACACTGAGAAGAGGACATCGAAAAACGGATTTCGACTGGGGTTGCGCTCCGGTCGCAACGTCGTGACCAGGTGTTCTAACGGAACATCCTGGTTTGACAGCGATCCGAGGGTGATCCCCCGCACCCTCCGCAACAGCTCGTGGACGCTTGGATCGCCCCCAAGGTCGGCGCGTAGCGGCACCGGATTCACGAAGTAGCCCAGGAGTGCCTCGAGCTCTGGGAGCTTTCGGCCGGCAGTGGCGGTTCCGACGACGATATCGTCCGG
>WHTR01000034.1:0-9922 GCA_009377635.1 Chloroflexota bacterium | reverse complement strand
ACGGGGAGCGGCCCGGCGAGTCGCTCCTTCCAGAAGTCGATCTGGGCCGCAAAGGCATCGGTCTTTAGCTCATCCGGCTGCCAACGCGAGAAGTCAGCATATTGAATGGGAAGCTCAGGGAGGGGAGAAGGCTGGCCCGCAGCAAACGCTTCGTAGATCGCCGTCAACTCGGGAAGGAGCACGCGGATCATGGAAAAGCCATCGGTGATGATATGGCAGAGGGTCAGGTACAGCCGGTGTTGCTCATCCTGCATCCGCACGAGTGTTGCCCGCAGGAGCGGGCCCTCGGCGAGATCGAAGGGCTCACGAGCTTCCTCGGTTGCCAGTCGCACCGCTTCAGCCTCACGCTCGACTGGCGGCCGGTCCCGAAGATCCACTGTTCGAAGGGTGAAGTCCGTCGGAGGATGAATAATCTGAAGCAACTGGTCGTCAACCATCTTGAACGTGGTGCGCCAGGCTTCATGACGCCTGATGATCTCGGTCAGGGTTCGCTCGAACGCGGTCACGTCGAGCGACCCGGTTCGGTGAATGGTTATGGGCTCGTTGTACACCGGCATATGCGGCGCGAGCTGGGAGTTGAGCCAGATCTGCTGCTGGGCGAAGGAGGCACGCGTGGGGCTTCCGGGCGGCCGCCGCATGATCTGTGCTTCGCCTGTTGGATCGCCTGACAGACCTGACCGGTGAACCCGGTTTTCGATCTGAGTTCGAGAATTCATTGAAATGACGTTGACGCGTTGGCTTCGGTCAGAACCTGGGCCAACTCCGCGATCGTCGGGTATTCAAATACCATGTGTGACTGGAGATTCATCCCGAACACATCCCGAATACGCGATACGGCCTTGATCGCAAGCAGGGAATGGCCGCCCAGGTCAAAGAAATCGTCGCTGGTGCTGATGTCCTCCACCTTGAGCATTTCGGTCCAGATGGCCGCGAGGGCTTTCTCGGTCTCGGTGCGTGGGCTGGCGGATTCGTCGGCAGGCTGGGTTTTCTCGTACGTGAAATTGGGAAGCGCCTGGCGATCGATCTTGCCGTTGGCCGTCAATGGAAACGTGTCCATCAGGACGAACGCGGCCGGAACCATGTACTGGGGCAGCCGGTCGTTCAGATAGGTGCGAACGGTCGAGGGGGTCACGATCTCTTCGCCCACAGGTGGTAATGCACGGACATGGGCATCGCCGCGCTGTTCGCGAATGAGGTGCGACTGCGTCGCCGTCGGCCGAATCGCGTACACATAACACAGTTCTGTGTTCATCAGGAGCGGATCCTGTTCGACGAGCACCTCATATCCCTGCTGTTCCAACAGGGCGGTGATGGGCTCCATGTGTTCCTGAAGATCTACTTCGATGACCATCTGACGGATCCTCGGCCAATCATCGAGGCCAATTCCTCGTAGGACGTCCAGCTCGCTCTTCTCGACGTTGATCTTGAGCAGATCAATGCGATCGATGCCCTCTTCTTCGATGATGCTTGAGAGGGTTCGCAGTTGCACAGACTCAGTCCTGGCTTGGAGCCGATCTTCGATCAGCGCGCCCACTTCTGTAGCCAGCCCTTCATCCTTTTGTGAATCAGCGTGCTGGTTGAACACATATTGTTTGATCATCTCGCGTTCGGTCGCCGCGTCAGCGTAGAGCCCGGACAAGAGTGACAAACCATTGAAGAAAGTCAGGTCGGCGGACTTGTCCTCGTTTGAGAGGCCAAGTGGCAAGCATCTCACCTCAGAGCCCCACGCTTCGGCGTTCGCCGCCAGGCACGCGAAGGCGGACGGGTTGGGCTCGAATGAGAGCACCCGCAGGTTCCGGGCTAGGCGACTGGCAAACACGGTAAACAGCCCGATGTTGGCACCTGCATCGACGATGCAATCGCCGTCATCGATGGTGATGCCGTGCCGGAGATACGCCTGGCGAACGAAAATTTCGCTGTAGATATAGTCGGTCTCGTTTCTATTCAGATGTGCCACCTGCGAGCCGTCAGGCAATACGTAAATCGCCTGGCTCTCCCAGAGCGGATGGTTCGCCCGTTTGGGCACGACGTACGCGATGAGCTGCTTACCGCCAGTATCGTCTTCCCGCGCCAGCACGAGGGCGTCGCGCACGCCGCCGTGCTCGCGCAGCGAGGCGGCGATTTCGCCGAGCTCGACCCGGTAGCCGTGAATCTTGACCTGGTCGTCGATCCGGCCGCAGAACTCGATGGTCCCGTCCGGCAAGCGACGGGCCAGATCGCCGGTGCGATAGAGGCGTCCTCCTGGCACGGACCCGAAGCGATCGGGCACGAAGCGCTCGGCCGTCAGGTCCGGGCGGTTGAGGTAGCCCCGCGCAACCCCGGCTCCCCCGACGTGGAGCTCGCCGGGCACGCCGACGGGCACCTGCTGTCCTTGTTCATCGAGGAGGTAGATGCGGCTGTTGGGCAGGGGGCTGCCCAACGGCAGGGTGCCGGAAGGCGTGCTGGGGAGAGGCGCGTCGTCCCGGGCGGCGACATGATAGGTCAGGACCCCGACGGTGGTTTCCGTTGGGCCGTAGTGGTTGTAGATTGCACACTCTGGCGCCAAGGTGCGCAGGTGCGCAATCCAGTCCAGGCGCGAGGCCTCGCCCCCCAGGATCAAGCAGCGGCGGGGAATGACGCGTTCGGGATGGGCGCCTGCCTGCAAGGCGGCCAGATGGGACGGGACGATCTTCAAGACGTCGATGGGATTGCGGGTGAAGTACTCCGCCAGCAAGTCCGGGTCCAAGACCCGCTCCTGGGCTATGACATGCAGGCAGCCACCGGTCGCCAGGGCTGGGAACAGCACCGTATTGCCCAGGTCTGCGGCGATCGACGACACGAGGGCGTGGTGCATCCCGGGCTGGAAGGCGAACCGTTGCGCCACGCCCAACACGTAATTGACGATGTTGCGATGTTCGACCCCGACGCCCTTCGGCTGGCCGGTGGAGCCGCTGGTGTAGATGACGTATGCCAGATGCTCCGGCGCCACCCCGCTGGCCGGGGCCTCTTGCAACTCCTGGGCGATGGTCGGCCAGTCGGCATCCAGGCAGATCGTGCGGGCGGCGGTGGCAGGAAGCTCGTCCACCAGTGCCTGCTGGGTGAGGAGCACGGGGACCTCGGTATCCTCGAGCAGGAAGGCGATCCGCTGCTGCGGGAGCGCGGGATCCAGGGGCAGGTAGGCGGCTCCGGCCTTGAGGATGCCGAGCAGGCCCACCACCATGTCGAGGGAGCGCTTCACCATGATGCCCACCAGGACGTCCGGCCCGACCCCGAGGCCGACGAGGTGGTGGGCGAGCTGGTTGGCGCAGGCGTTGAGCTCGCGGTAGTTGAGGGCGTGCTCCTCGAAGCGGACCGCGACCGCATCCGGTGTCCGTGCGACCTGCGCTTCGATCAACTGGTGCAACGCGAAATCGTGCGCGGGATACACCGTGGCGGTGTTATTCCACTCCACCAGCGATCGCTGGTGATCGGCGTCGCTGAGCATCGCTAACCCAGATAGGCTCTGGTGCGGTGAGCTGGCTTCTTGGATCGTCCTCGTCATGAATTGACCTCCGCATGCGGTGGACCGGAATCGTTATAACGACCATCCGATCAGTTCTTTCAAGATTTCATTCGTTCCGGCGTAGATGCGGTGCACGCGGCTGTCGGTCCACATGCGGGCGATCGGATACTCCGCCATATACCCGTATCCGCCGTGCAACTGAAGGCATTCGTCGACGATGCGGCACTCGCATTCGGTGAGCCAATACTTCGCCATGGCGCTGGTGATCTCGTCCAGTTGGCCGGCGATGTAACGCTCGATGCAGTGGTCGAGGAAGATTCGGCCGATCCGGGCTTCCGTCTTGCATTCGGCCAACGTGAAGCGCGTATTCTGAAAATCAAGGAGTGGCTGGCCGAACGCCATGCGCCTTCTCACATACTCGGTTGTGATGGCTACCGCGTGTTCCATGGTCGCGACAGCGCTCACGCCAACCGTGAGACGCTCATAGGGCAATTGTTCCACCATCTGGGAGAACCCTTTGCCTTCGGCAGGCCCGAGGAGGTTCGACGCCGGAGCTCGCACATCGTCGAAGAAAAGCTCGCAGGTGTCCTGCGTATGCATGCCGACTTTTTCGAGCGGCTGGCCGACGTGGTAGCCGGGGAGATCCTTCGTCTCGACGACGATGAGCGACATGCCTCTTGCGCCGGGGACTCCAGTGTCGGTCTTCACTGCGAGGCAGATGAGGCCGGCATGCCAACCGTTGGTGACGAACGTCTTCGAGCCATTGATGACGTAGTCGTCGCCGTCGCGGCGAGCGGTGGCCCGTATGCCCGGCAAGTCAGAGCCGGCGCCAGGTTCGCTCATGGCGATCGCGCCCACCAATTCCCCGCGCGCCATGCGAGGCAGCCAGTTGCGTTTCTGCTCTTCGTTGCCATAAGCGAGGACGTAGTGCGCGACGACGCTCTGAACGCTGCATCCAAAGTGGACCCCTGCTTGAGCGAGCTCCTCCAATACAACAGCTTCGTGGGCGAAGGTACCGCCACCGCCACCGTATTCTTCGGGCACGTCAGGCAGCAGGATGCCCATGCTGCCTGCTTCCGTCCAGGCTTCGGGATCTGGGCGTTGCTGCTGGCGCCAGCGGGCCTGGTGCGGAGCGAATACCTCTTGGATGAACTGACGAACCGATTGGCGAAAGATCTGCAGCTCTTCATTCGTCGCGAAAGACATGATGTCCTATCACTGACCTCCAGCAGACAAGCCCTTCTCTTTTTTAACGGAGAGAGCGAGTGAGAATTGTTGAGAACCCGTTGACGTGGCGTTGAGAAGATCGGCGTCGCCAAGATGTCGAGGACTGGCAGTGCACCCCCTAATTCGCTAGAGTCGGAGCATCCGGAGGTTGGGTCGATGCGTGGCTCGGTCGAACGTTTTCCAGCCGTGTCCGTCGCAGAGACGCTAGCCTTGGGAGGGGGGATCGTCGACCTTTGGTACTGGTTCTACGATCGGAATGACGACGCAGAACTGCTGGCCCGGCACGAGGCCCTCTTGACTCCTGATGAGCGGGAACGGCACATGAGCTTCAAGTTCGAGAGCGACCGCCGCCTGTTTCTCGCCACCCGGGCGCTCGTGCGCACGGCCCTTTCCGGCTACGCCGCGGTGGGGCCGGCTGATTGGCGCTTCGCCTCGGGCGAGCACGGCAAGCCGCGCGTGGACTATCCCGCGGTCACACCCCCGATTCACTTCAACTTGGCGAATACGACGGGACTCGTTGTCTGCGCCGTGAGCCTCGATTACGACGCCATCGGCGTCGACGCTGAGCGCATAAGCCGCGATGCCGACACGGTTGGTCTCGCGGAGCGTTATTTCTCCGCATCCGAGGCCGCTGCCCTTCGGGCATTATCCCCCGCCGAGCAACGGCGACGTTTTTTTTCTTATTGGACTCTCAAGGAAAGCTACATCAAAGCGCGCGGGGTCGGCCTGGCGCTGCCGCTAGACCAGTTTTCCTTTCTCATCGATGACGATTCGATCAGCATTGGTTTCGAGGCGCAGTGCGCCGACGACGCGACTCGCTGGCGGTTCGCGCTTCTGGACGCACCGCCACGCCACATCGTCGCTGTCGGCGCGGACACTGGCGGCGCTGCGTTGTCGCTTCGCACCACACATGTCGTGCCCCTCGCGGAAAATGTGCGTCAGGATGAGCGACCCACTGCCTGAAACCCAATTCTCCACGCTTGGCCCCTGATGACAACCACCAAACCCTCGCCGACGGAGCACTATACGCCTGCAAAGAGACATCCACGGTGTACAATGCGTCTCATCCTGGGGATGGCACATGACAGTTGAGCCACGCGTCGACGGCCCGCTGGGCGGGTTTCGGGTGCTGGACTTGGCGGACGAGAAGGGCCTTCCCTGCACCCGCTTCCTCGCTGACCTCGGCGCCGATGTCATCAAGGTCGAGCGTCCCGGCGGCGACTCAACCCGGGCGCGGCCGCCTTTTTCCGAGGACCTGCCGCACGCGGAGCGCAGCCTGTACTTTCTTCACTGGAACGCCAACAAGCGCGGTATCACCTTGAACCTCAAGGAACCTGACGGGCAGGCGCTCTTTCGCGAGCTCGTCCGGAGGGCCGACGTGGTCGTCGAGACATCGCAGCCCGGGACCATGGACCGGCGTGGTCTTGGATTCGCGGCGCTCCAAGCGGTCAACCCCCGTGTAGTGATGACGTCGATTAGTGTCTTCGGCCAAACCGGGCCATACCGCGACTACAAGGGCAACGAGCTGATCGGATTCGCCCTCGGCGGAGTGATGGCCCTGAGCGGCGAGCCCCACGGGCCACCGTGCCTCGCCGCCGGCGACCTCGCCTCCGGCATGGCCTCGATGCACGCGGCCCTGGCGACCCAAGTGGCCCTGTTCCACCGTGTTCGGACCGGTCGCGGCCAGCACGTCGACGCGTCAGTGGCCGAGGCCGCGGCGCATGTGGGCGGATACGTGGTCCCGTTCTACTCGTACCATCACGAGAAACCGGTCCGGGTGACACACAAAGAGACCTCGTTCGAGCTCCACGACATCTACCCGTGCGCGGACGGTGGCGTACGGCTGTTTATCCTGACCCGGGACCACTGGCGCGTCTTTGTCGAATGGATCGGGAGCCCGCCGGAGCTCCAGGATCCGATCTTCGAGGACCAGGACGTCCGGCGTGATAACCGAGACCTTATCGACCCGTACGTGCGGGAATTCTGCCGGCAGTTGACCAAACGGGAGCTCTACACGGAGGGCCAGGCTCGGCACCTCGCCGTCTCCCCGATGCGCACGCCAGCGGAGTATGTGGCGAGCGAGCAGACGCGGGCGCGGGAGTACTTCGTCGAGATGGACCATTCAGTCGTCGGCAGGTATCGACAGGCGCGCGGGATGCACCTGTTCAGTGAGTCGCCGGCGCAGATGCGCTGTTCGGCTCCGCTCGTGGGTCAGCACAACGAGGAGATCCTCGTGGGAGAGCTGGGCCTCTCGCGGGACGATCTCATCGGACTTCGGGCCGCGAATGTCATATAGAGATACGGCCGAAAACGGCCTTGTCATCCTGAGCGAAGCGAAGGATCTGTCATGAGCATCAAATGCCGTGCAGTAGAATGCAGCTCAGGAGAGATCCTTCGGCCTGCGGCCTCAGGATGACACGTTGCGGCCGCGCTCTTGGGCCCTTTTGCTGCTAGCTCCGGGCACATCCGGGGCGAGAGAACTGCGAATGCCGGGAACAGCAAAAAGAGGTGTGAGCAGATGAGCGCGCTTCCGCTCGACGGAATCCGGGTCGTTGAGCTCTGCACCGGGGCAGCCGGTCCGACGGTGACGAAGTGCCTCGCTGAGTACGGCGCCGAGGTGCTGCGTGTCGAGTCACGACGCCGCCCCGACACACACCGCGGCGGAGCGAACCGTGCCCGCTGGAACAAGTCCCCGAGCTTCGTCAAGCTCCACCGGGGCAAGAAGAGCGTCACCATCAACCTACAGACGGCGCGCGGCCAGGCGCTCGTCCTCGACCTCATCCGCGCCAGCGACGTCGTCGCGGAGAATTTCAGCCTCGGCGTGCTGGATCGGT
Source organism: Chloroflexota bacterium (assembly GCA_009377635.1). Lineage (GTDB taxonomy): Bacteria > Chloroflexota > UBA6077 > UBA6077 > SHYK01 > WHTR01. The sequence goes on along the minus strand of WHTR01000034.1, from coordinate 2,380 downwards.
GGGGCCTCGGCTACGAGCGGCTCCGCGCGGCCAAACCAGAGATCATCGTGATCAGTCTGAAGGGGCTCGGACACACGGGGCCCCACGCCCACCACATCACGTGGGGGCCGAACCTCCTCTGTCTGTTCGGGATGACCCACCTCTGGAACTTCCCGGACGCCGACGTTCCGACTCAGGAGGCGCGCGTACAGCACCCGGACTTCATGGCTGGCGTCGCGGGCGCCGCCGCGGTCATGGCAGCGCTCCTCTTTCGCGAGCGAACGGGCAAGGGCCAATTCATCGACGCGGCGCAGGTCGAGGTGGGCGCGAACCTGCTCGGGCCCGCTTACCTGGACGCGATCGTAAATCACCGGGACCCGAGGCCGACGGGCAACCGACGGCCCGGCGCGGTCCCACACGGAGCCTACCCGACCGCAGAGGGTCCGGAGAGGTGGTGCGCCATCTCCGTGGAAGGTCAGGAGGCGTGGGAGCGCTTCCGAGCTGCCATCGGCGACCCGCCGTGGTCCAGCGATCCGTGCTTCGCCACACCGCTCAGTCGCGAGCGCCACGCGGACGAGATCGACCGGCTCGTCGGCGACTGGAGCCGAAACCACACCAGGCAGCAGATCATGGGCCGGTTGCAGGCGGCGGGCGTCGCGGCGGCGTCGATCCAGGATGTCGACGACCTCTTCGAGCGCGACCCGCACGCGCGTGCACGAGGGCTGCTGGTGGAGCTGAATGAGCCGGAGATGGGACCGGTCGTGACGGAATATCCGCCAGTTCGCCTGTCTGAAACCCCGGCTCAGATCCGCGCACCGGCGCCGGTGATGGGCGAGCAAACGGGCCAGGTGCTCCGAGGCATTCTCCATCTAACCGAAGGCGAGATCGAGGAGCTCGCGGCAGAGGGCGTGCTGGACTGAACTGAAGGAGGTGGCATGGCAGACGAAGTACTGTTCGAGAAGCACAACAACATCGCCTACGTGACTATCAATCGCCCGGACAAGCGGAACGCGGCGAGCCTGGCGGTGCAGGAGGGACTCGGCGACGCATGGCAGGAGATCAACCGCGACCCCGAGATCTGGACCGCGATCCTGGCGGGCGCTGGTGACGAGTCGTTCTGCGCGGGCGGAGACCTGAACGAGAACCTCGCGCGGGCGCGCGGAGAGATGGTTGCCGATCAGGCGCACGGACCCGTCGGTGAGCGCCCGCATCCGCGCGGGTACGCCGGGATCCAGGACGTGTTCAAGCCCGTGATCGCCGCCGTCAACGGATACGCCGCGGGAGGCGGCTTCGGATTGGCCCTTTCCTGTGACATCCGGCTGTGCTCGGAGAACGCGCGGTTCGGCTGCTCCGAGGTGCGCTGGTCCCACATGGCCGGCGGACAGGCCTACATCCTGCCGCGGACAGTCCCACTGGGCTGGGCCTACTGGCTCACCCTCTCGGGGCAGTTCATCAATGCGCAGACTGCGTACCAGATCGGTATCGTCCAGGGCGTCTTCTCGGACCGTCATCGTCTGCTCGAGGAGGCAACGAAGCTCGCCGAGACGATCAACGCGAATGGGCAGATCGTCGTTCAGCAGACGAAGCAGTTCATCAGCAGTTCCCTGGATATGCCGCTGAGCATGGCGCGAAAGATGGAGCGGGTCTACTATCAGCGCGTGCGCCAGAGCCCAGACTACGACGAGGGGACAGCATCGTTCGTCGAGAGACGTGCGCCACAGTTCACCGGTCGTCCGACAGGCGCCAACCCCAAGGGGTAGCTCCAGGCAGGCTTAGAAGCGCGGCCGGCCCAATTCTGACGGGAGAAATACGAAGATGAAGCTTCTCATCTACGATGACTATCGGCTGGGCGTTCTGAAAGGGTCTCAGGTAGTCGACGTCACTGGCGCGGCGCCGCCCGCGATTGGCACGCCTGGGCCCCTCATGGCACAGGCGGTGATGGAAGGCGTCATCCAGGAGTTCGCGGCTCTTCGCCCTCGATTCGAGGAGATCGCGGCGAGGGAGGCCGGCGCTGCCCTGTCGAGCGTCAAGCTGCGGCCTCCACTCTTCCGCCCGAGCAACCTGCTCTGCGCCTTCTCCAACTACCGAGATCGGGAGGGCGACCCCGTCCGAGGCCCGCTGGATTTCTTCCACAAGGGCGGCAACGCGGTCGTGGGGTGCGGCGATGTGGTGGAACTCCCGGACATTCCCGAGGCGAGCGTCTTCCAGCCGGAGCCCGAGCTGGGGTATGTCATCGGCCGACGGGCGAGACGTGTCTCGGAAGCCGAAGCGCTCGGATACGTCTTCGGGTACACGAACTTCGTCGACGTCTCGGCCCGCGACATCCCGAATCGACGCACGCCCTTCTTCCACAAGGCGCTCGACACGTGGGCGCCGATGGGACCGGTCATCACAACAGCGG
>WHTR01000343.1 GCA_009377635.1 Chloroflexota bacterium | reverse complement strand
TGGATGCTTAAAGGCGCCGTCGAGTTCGAAAGGCCGATCCCGTGCCGAGGCTGGCAGCGGATCTGGAACATGCCGGCGGACATCGAAAAGGATGTGCGTCAAGCAGAAACCCTCTCCCTCGACGGGAGAGGGCAAGGGTGAGGGTGGAGGAAGTAAGTGAAGCGCGATCGCAACCACTTTCGAATCAGGCGCGAATACCTTCCGATGACCATAGCGCGACTCAATCTTGCGGCGGTCTGTGCCGCCGTCGGGTTTACTGACTTTGTGACAGGTGACCTGAAGCGCGACGTGGAGGATCTCGTTCGACTGGCGAAGAAGCAAACCGTCGCGCGCGGAAAGCATAAAATCCAGCCCTCTCCCTCGACGGGAGAGGGCAAGGGTGAGGGTGAATAATATGGAAACAGAAAAATTCGAATCCTGGGCGATCATCGAGATCTTCGGCCACACGCAGATCGCGGGCAAAGTCAGCGAGGCCAGCATCGGCGGCTGCTCGTTCATCCG
>WHTR01000342.1 GCA_009377635.1 Chloroflexota bacterium | reverse complement strand
CGATCAACCAAATGCGCTGGTCAGATGCAGTTTTTCGGTCGTTTTCGCAGATGGACGAAGTGCGTGGAATTTATTTGCCAAGGTGAGGGTCGCCGGTTCGAATCCGGTCGCCCGCTCCAAGGAGACATTACGCTGGACGAAGGGTCTTTCGGGGCTCGGGATCGCACCGACTTTGAGTCGAGCGTGCTCCAAGGTGAGGGTCATTCACTCTCCATGAATCGTGTGAAACTCGTGGTCAGGCGTCTGTCGCCGACCAACACCCTGCAAAGAAATGGGTCCAATCGCGCTCCGTTGCGCGACCGGCAAATCCGCTTTCGCGTGGTCTGCTAATCATCTCGGGAGGATTTCAGCTTCCGAAGTCGCCTTGGGCGCGTTTGATTCTCGGCGCGAATACCTTCGTGTCCGGACCGATCCTTCTGCCTGACGCGACCTATCCGATTTCTATCCGATATCTATCCGGTGGGGCCGGCAAAGGTGACCGCAACGAGGACGATTGTTCCTA
>WHTR01000341.1 GCA_009377635.1 Chloroflexota bacterium | reverse complement strand
CGATGTCCGAGCTGACGTATGTTCGTCCGGTCGTGGAGCAGTACCTCACCGTCACCGGCCGCACGTACTTCACGGGCATGACGTACGCCGATGTGCGCCGCCTACAGTTCGACTTCGAGACGACCGGCCTGGCTGCCGGCCAGGACCGTATCTTCATGGTCTCGATAACGGACTCTGACGGGTTCTCTGCGGTCCTCGATACGGCCGAGATGTCCGAGGCGGATCTCCTTCGGGAGCTGGCCCGGATCGTCTCCGAGCGCGATCCGGATGTCATCGAGAACCACAATATCTTCGACTTCGACATCAGGTTCCTCGTCAAGCGGGCGGAGGTCCTGGGCGTTCCGTTGACCCTCGGGCGGGACGGCAGCGAGTTCCGGGAGAGTCGGGACAGCGTCAAGATCGGCGCGATGAGCCAGTCCTTCACCCGTTACAGTCTGACGGGCCGGGAGATCATCGATACGCTCCAAGCCACTCGACGGTTCAGCGCCGTCCAGCGGGATCTG
>WHTR01000340.1 GCA_009377635.1 Chloroflexota bacterium | reverse complement strand
TCTACGCCGCGGCGAAGAAGGCAGGGATCAAGCCGATCATCGGCGTGGAGGCCTACGTCGCTCCTCGCGGCATGACCGACAAGGAGGGCAAGCAGGACGCCGACTACCACCACATGATCCTGCTGGCCAGGAACGACGTCGGGTACCGGAACCTGCTGGCCCTGACGACCGCTTCCCACCTCGACGGCTACTACTACAAGCCGAGGATCGACAAGGAGCTGCTGGCCAGGCACGCCGAAGGGCTCATCGGCACGAGCGCCTGCTTGGGTGGGGAGGTGCTGAAGCGGCTCGGCCAGGGTGACGAGGCTGGCGCGCTGAAGGCGGCCGATGAGTATCGGTCCATCCTGGGCGACGGGAACTTCTTCATCGAGGTCCAGGAGCACGGGATCGACGATCAGCGCCGGCTCCATCCGCAGCTGGTCGAGCTCGCGAGAAGGAACAACCTGCCGCTGGTCGCGACGAACGACACGCACTACACGAGCCCGGACCAGTACGAGGCGCACG
>WHTR01000033.1 GCA_009377635.1 Chloroflexota bacterium | reverse complement strand
TCATCCAGACTTGTTCCGGCGGGCGGATGGACGAGAAGCCCCGGACTCGGATCGCTTAGCTGCCAGCTCATCGACAAGCGTCACCTCCTCGGAACCAGTCAGCCGATCCAACACCTCACCGATCAGCCGCCGCTCCCGAGCGATAGCCGCCGCCGCCGAGCCCTCCGCCTCAGCCAGCGCCTCACCCAAAAGTTTGTAATCGGCACGCAGCTCAGCGACTCGATCCAATAAAACCCTCCTGGAGAAACCCGCGATATAAGAACAGCGCCATTTACCCTAATGCCTGCGATAAGAACCCCCGCCATACCCAAAATATCGAGAATGGGGCTGGAGACTCGGCGGGGAGAGAAAGACGGAGAACAAGCTCTCTTGGACTGTTGGCGAAATAAAAAAAAATGGGGCGGATGTGATGCCGTCCGGCCGCGTTCAGGCGTTGGGTGAGATCGGTTGGCGCGGGATGGTGGCTCTGACGGCTGCTGTCTTCGAGTCGTGGTGGTGTTTGCAGAGGACTTGGCAGTTGTCGGGGTCCCAGAAGTCGCCGCCATCTTGGGCTTCGTTGATGTGGTCGACGTGGGTCATCCCTTTGGCGGTCATGTCGGTGATGCATCCGGTGATGGCGCATCGTCTGCCGTCTCTTCGGATGACTTGGTCTCGGAGCTGGCGCCACCGCTTGGTGCGGTATCGGGGATCCTTCTGGGTCATCCGAACGGGTATCCCAAGTCCACGCCGTATCGCGACTCGTATTCACTCACCGACTCGTCGGCTTCAGCTTCGTTTGGCCATGAGATATCTGAGCTGTACATGTCGTCGATGAGACGACCGAGAGAGCGGATCACATTCTCCGCTACCTCGATCCTCTGGTCCAGACCGACCACCAACAGCGAGTCTCTCTCCTCCATGTCGGGATCCATCACGTCACACCTCGATTGACCATCAACCCCTCACCAGGTCCCTCTTGTTTGCCTGAACCATCGGGGACCCCCGGCAGCCTTCAACCAAGGAATATGGCTACGAACGGGATGACACACCCCACAACAGCCACGGCAAGTAACTGATTCTCTGGGGGCACCCCCGCGCACATGTCTGGTCCCATCAGTGTTTCGTGGGTGACATTCATGTGGTCTAAGGCGGCGGACTAACTTCCTCATCCCATTGATCCATCCGCGGTAACGGCCTCTGCTTCGGCTGTCCGCTGCTCGCACCTTGCGAGGAGGATGCGGGTCGATACCTCGGGGGTCATCGGCGGTCTTGCCATGAGACGACCGGACAAGCGTGAATTGGATGGCTCTCTTCGGGTGGGGTCACAACTCTCCTAACGGGACCATAGCATGCGGGGTGGGTGGTTTGGTGACATTTGTGGGGGTGAGGCCTATCAGCGTTGGGATGTGCCACCGTGCCAGTCGGTGTCATTTTCGACATGTCTGCCATAGGTGTCCTCGTTGGAGTGGGATGCCGACGGCGTCAACGCAGGTGCGTTTCCAGCATCGGCTGTCGGCTTCGTGGGTGTCGCCGTGGATGCGGCGGTCGGCCTTGTTGGTGGCGTTCTCCACGGTGCGGGTGAGCTGACGGACGGCATCTCTCGCTCGTGGGTCGCCTCCTGTCGGCGGGTGACTCTTCGGAGTCGGGCGGTAGATCGTCTGCCCGTCGATGGGTTGGCCGGGCGCTGCCGGTTGGCCGGCGTGTCGGCCGAGTTTGATGATGCCGAGAACTCTGGCGGCGAGGCTGATGTCCGAGTCGGTTGGGTCGAGTCCGAGGTGGGTGGCGGCCCAGGCTGTTAGGGCTGCTGATCTCCGTTCGGCGGCGGCGAGGTCTTCGTTGAGTTTTTCGACTCGTTGGCGTAGCGCTTCGGGTGACTGTTCCCCGAGGTGAGTCTGGTCGGCGTAGCTCTTACGCTTGCGGGTCTTCGCCATCACCACGACCACCACCATCCAGGTCGGGGGCGGGATAGTGGCGGTGGCGGTGTTGGTTGGGGTAGGGCGCCGAGGATCTGGTTGGCGAGACCTCGGGCGGTGTCGGCGTCGACGGTGAGCACTTCGACGCCCGACGGGGTGTAGATGCGGATGTGGACGATGTTGGTGACGCCGCCGCCGGTGACGGCGTGGTCGGCGACGATGGAGACGGCGGCGGGCTGGGTCATCCTGACACCTCCCAGAGCAGACGCTGCACCCCAACTAGGCGAGGGTCGTCATCGCGGGGGCGACTCGGGGTCGACCAGCCGGTACGTGCCGGGCGCTCCGCTATTACCTTCCAGCCTGCCCCCTTAAGCGACGCACCCGATTCGCCCTCTTGCGTGTAGGTGATGAGGCGTTGGTAGCCGAGAGCGAATGCGGCTCGGGCAGCTGCCCCGTACAACATGGAATTGGCATTGCGGGTGCCGTCGGTGGCAGTCCTGTTGACTTCGAGGGTGTGTCCGTCGTCGAAGTGGCGCGCGACGGGACGACCGACCATAGCGACGCCGACAAGCGTGGGACCGTCGGCAACCCCGATGGAGAACTTGTGCCCTGCTGGGGGTGAATGGTACCGATGCCACACTCGCACAAACTCGCATGCCTCAGCAAAGGAGACGGGGACAAGCCGGAGGCTCATCACGAGCCTCCGGTCGGTAGTGAGATGAAGGCTCGGATCTGATCGTCAACGCAGCGATGGCCATCGGGCTGCTGGTCGGCCTTGAGGAGCCACCGCCCCCCACAGTCGGGGCATCGGGACCACTGGCGAGGCGGGGCACCGTGCCGTCGACTGGACCGCGCCTCGTAACGCTCCCTCTGGCGTGCGTTTGCGGCATCGAGGCATGGCCTGCATGGGCGCTCTCCTCGGCGTTTGTGCCGGGCGTGGCCTGCGGGCGTGCCGCACGATACCGCGTCGTATACGGTCACCTCTCGTTCATCCATTCGTTCCAGCGAACCACCAGCAAGTCCCACCGGGAATAGATCTGGTAGAACCACCAATCGCTCAATCGTTTACGTAGGGCGGTCATGTCGGATGTCTCCCGTCGAGCCGTGCCGTCTCGCGTGCGTCGGACTCACACTCGACGAGGAGGGTGTCGGCTGACACGGCACGGCGCTCGAGGAGGCAGCAGACGCACACGGCGTCGCGGACGGTACGGCCGTCGTGGTCGTACTCGTCGATGATCCCCCAGACGTGGCCGGGGCAGCGGTCGGGGTGCGGTCGGGTGGTGGTGGGATCGCGGTCCCGGCCGGTGCGGATGATCCCGATGAGCTGGGCCGGTTTCGGCGCTCGTGATCCGTCTGTCGCCCGGTACTCGTCGATGGCCCGGCTGATCTGTTGGGGGGTGTATCCGGCCAGCTCCCGGCCGATCCAGCGGTGGCTGTCCGGGTCGGACCAGGGGGTGGTGCGGCCCCATAGGCCGGTGATGCGGGCGACGATGGCGGCGAGGTCGTCGTGGTCCATCATGCGGTCCCTTCCAGTCGTGCCACGAGGTCGTCGAAGGTGATGTCGGGATCGTCAAGGCGGATGGTGGCGGTGCGCTCACAGGCGATGCGGAGGACGGCGGGGGTGTCGGCGAGGTCTCGGTCCCGGACGAGACGGCCGAACTGGTCGACGGCTGCGGCTAGCCCTTCGGGTCCGAGGTGGTCGGACCAGTCGGCGAGAACGGACTCGAACTCGGGCCACCGTTTACGCTTGCGCAGGGTCTTGAATGCGGGGATGTGGTCGAGGACCGACTGTTGTGTGTCGGCTGGCAGCGTCACGTCGTCGCGCACTGCTACTACTACCACTCCCTCTCCCTCTCCCTCTCCCACTACAGGGGTAGCTAACGCGTCGCGTACGTCATACGTACGTTGTGTTCCAGATTCTCCCACGCTCTCACCAGGGGTTATATCGTCGTCTAGCGTTACCGAACTTGACGCGGGGGTCGCGTCTGTCGTGAGAGTGTCGTGCGTATCGCGTGGTGGTGGCTCGGGAATCTTTGAGTCAAACTTACGTTGCGGTTTTTGGTGTCGCTCGAAGCTCGGCAGCCAGAAATACATGCGGTCGTCGACCTCGTACGGCACTATCCGCGCGGCGTCCACGAGTTCACCCAGGAGAGTGTTGATGTCGACCTGCTCGAGCGGGAACACCGACCCCTCGATGAGCTTGGGGAGCCATTCGCCGCGGCCCTCGTCGTCGACGTAACACCACAAGCCGATATAGAGCAGGCGGCCCCGGGGCGTGATGTTGACGAGCCGGGGGTCCGAGAAGAACTCGGGGCGGACAGAACGAATCTTCACGGGGCCTCCTGGAACATGAGCGGTCCGATACGGTCGCGGGCTAGGTCTTCATTGCGTTCGTCGAGATCGATGCCGATGGTGTCGTAGCCGTGCCCTGACGCCACGCCGAGGGTGGTCCCTGAGCCGGCGAACGGGTCGAGGACGAGGCCGGAGCGCCAGTTGTCGTGTTCGCAGTCGGACCAGCCGATCGTCTCGCTGATCTTGGTAGCTCGCCCATGCGTCATGCCTTGGGCATTCTCTTGCCGCTGCTGCAACGCATAGTCGGCTTGAGCCTTGGGTTCTAAGTTCTGTTTCTCGGGGTCACCGTGCGCCTCGTAGCTCGTCTCCACGATCCGCCGGCTCGGCTCCCCGCACGTCCGACACACCCGCTCGGGGGTCATGGCTTTGACGAGGGGTTCGACTAGGGCGGGCGGGAATACGGCGTAGTGTGAGCCCTTATAGCCGCCTGCGGTGATCTCCCAGTAGTCGAGAAGGGGAGCGCCGGCGGGGTGGTGTTCTAGACGGTCGTCCCACTTATTGACTTCTGGGTGTTGGCGCGACTTCCTGCCTCCATTCGGACCTCCGGTGGGGCGGTTGAAGGATGCGCCTGGCTTCCTCGTCACCAGGTCGTCCCAATAGCGCCCCTTCTCCGACACGCACGCCACCACCACGTCAGACGTGGCGGGCCGCCACTTATCCCCGAGCGCACCTACGGGCGGGTTGGGGCGGCACCATGTGATGACTCCGCCGTCGTCGTGCCAGACACGCAGATGCTGGTCGTGGGTCATCGGAGCGCCTTCTCGATGTAAGGCCAGTCGGACGGTCTTAGGACCATGGCGACGGAGCCGAGCTGGTCGATCCATCGCTGCTGATCTTCGGACACTCGACCCTTCTCAGACTTCAACTCCCAGAACATCACCTTGCCACCGCGCACCAGACACATGTCGGGGAAGCCCTTGTCTCCAATGATCGCCGACGCCCAGCCGTCCTTGGTGCGGCACGGCCTCTGGTGGTGAAGCCGCCATCCGTTGCGGTGGGCTTCCGTGACGACGGCGCGGAGGAAATCCGTCTCGGTCATCATCGCCAGACGTCGCTGCCGGTACTCGTCGGTGGACAGTCGCTCGGTCATCGGCGGCTCCACCGCTCCATCAGGTCGAATATGCGGTCTAAGTAGTCGTCGTGGTCGACCCACGACCTACCACAGATCTCACACCACTGGTTGGCGACGGCGCGGTCGGGATCGTACGGGTGGTCTGGTGGCTCGTAGTCAGTGATCACTAGCTTCTGGGTCACGAGCGCACCACCTTCTCCCCCACCACGACGCTTGTGGTGTGGGGGCCGTCGAGCGTTTCGGTGTCGGCGTCCATCGGCCCACCCGCGATGCGCTGCTCGGTGCCGCCGCCGATAATGCGCAGCAGATAGCGGACGCGGTTGATCTGCCCAGACACGGGGAGCAGATGCGAGTCTCGTAGCGCCAACGCGAAAGCGACGGGTCCATCCCTGACCGCGCTGACGTCGGTGACGATGCGAGGCCAGTTGTGATACCACGCCCGCTCGGGAACGCGCTCGATGCTGACGCTTCCGGTGTCGGCATCGGACTCGCCCACCGTCTGACCGTCGGACAACTCCAGCGCCGATCGCTCCCAGCTTCGGCGAGTGTCGGCGAGACTCCGTTCGGCGGCGCGGATGCGACCCGACCACGTCCCCACGCCGAGGAGGAGGTCGGTGTCTCCGGGTGTCGTGTTGGCGAGCTGGCGGGCCGTCTCGGTGAGGACGACGATGGCGGCGTCTATCCTCTCGGCGTCGTCGTGGATGAGGTCGAGATCGGTCACAGACTCTTCTCCCGTTCCATCTCAGCGACGGCAGCGTCGTAGTCGTCGCGAGCGAGTTCGGACTGGACGTCCACCCACGTCTCGACAAAGTCGGCGGCATACGACGCCACCCGCATCCGCACCACCTCGCCCACCAATGCGGGGATAGAGTCGAGCGTCACGCGGTAGACCTCGACGTAGGGAGCGGCCATCGCGTCGGGGTAATCGGTGTGCTCCCACAGGATCTGGGCGATACTCTCACCCCACGCCCTCAGCAGATCGGTGTGTCTGTCGGTCATGGTCCTCCTTCGTGGTCGTTGTCGGCAAGCGCGTCGGTGGCCTGGTCGCACGCCTCGGCGACCAGTGGGTCGTGGATGGTGTAGGGGGCGTTCATGGCCGCCGCGATGGGGCCGTCCGGGGAAGCCTCGATCTCTGATCGAGCCACCAAAACCCCGATAGCGGCCTTCACCGCGGCCTCTACTAGAGCCTTACCTTGAGGGTCCTGGTCGGCTACGACGCCGACTGTGGCGGCCACCTCGTCGGCTATCCGGCGCAGCCCGTCAGGTCCGAGACGCCCCTCCCTGACGTCGCGGGTCATGGCCTTTTGGTCGTCGGGTCGGTGCTCGGGGTGGTCGACGAGGAACCGTGTCAGCGCCGACTCCCACGACTCGTCGGAGTCGTCCTGCCACACCGTCGCCCCGTACTTGCCCGACTCGGCGGGACACTGCGGCCCGGCGATGCACCACCAGCGACCCGACAGCGGATTGCCCGCCTTGGACTGGCCGGGGGGCGTGTAACGCATCCCAGCGCCGCAGACGGGGCACGCCTCGGCGGTGCTGTCGCTGCCAAGACGCCGCTCCGGCTCGAACCCCTCCGGCTGAACCTCTTCGGCGGGCGTCGCCGAGAACCCCCCGGCGGTGGCGGCCCAGCCGAGGAAGTTGCGGAACGCCCGCGACACCGATCGTGTGCTGGCCATGCTGCGGATGGCGTACTCGTCGGCCGTCTTCCACCGGCTCTCGGACCGGTCGCACATGCTCTCACCGGCGCCGACTTGCTGGCCGGACGCGAGGTGGGTGATGACAGTGCGGGCCTCCCACCCGTCCACCCCGTCGGCGGCCTTCGTGAGGCGGCGGGTCCACTCGGTGCCCGGCACGAGACCCAGCTGGGAGCCGACGAACTGCCAGCCCTCAGCCATGAGGTAGCGGCGTTTGTTGATCGTGACGGCCCACCCGTTGTTGTCGGCCATGTCGGCGAGGGTGCGGCCGATGAGGACCGCGTGCTCCGCCTGCGCGGTCGGGTCGCCGGGGAGTAGCGCCGCGGCGTGCGCCGGGACCAGCTCGGCCGACTCGACGATCTCGGGGGACGATTCTGCTGCCATCATGCCGTCTCCGAATGGGTGTCCGGTCGGAGGTGGCGGGTCATGGGCGATCCTCGACGGGGACGAGAGACCAGCAGCGCTCGCACAGGTACTCACGCTCACCCGATAGCGCCTCGGGGATGGCGCCGCACTTGACGCAGAACGGGCCGTGGTCTGTGCAGAGGTGGCGTCCGGCGCGGACATCCCAGTAGGTCGTCGCGGTGGCCATCTCGTCCACAGTGCCTCTGTCAATCCATCCAGCATGCTCGTCGATTTTGGGGTCGGGGTAGCGCCAGTCGCAGCCGGGGAAGTCGCAGACCGCCCAATAGATCGGGGCCGAGCGGTAGCTCACGACGCCACCTCGGCGTAGAAGGGGGCAGGCTGACGGAGAGCATCGCGGAGGGCGGCTTCGGAGGTGACGGTCGTCACCGAATCGGCGGCGGCGAACCTCCGACGCTCACGCCACCATTCGACGGTGCGCCTCTTATGGTCGGGATGGTCTCGCTGCCACCGCATAGTGGCCGCAATGCTGCACGGCTTGCAGTTGGCCCGTCGGGCATCGGTGTCTCGTCGTCTCCGGTAGAACTCGTCGAGCGGCTTCGTCTCGCCGCATTGGGTGCAGGTACGCCTAGCCCGCTGTTCGCCCTCAGTCATGAGCAAGCCCAATGGGACGCTCCGGCGCCGTAGTCGTACAGCCACCAGGCGACGGCGACGTTCGCTTCGACGTGGTAGATGCTGTATCCGTCCCAGCCCGCCGTGGCGCTCCGCTCATCCCAATATTGGGGCATGTGCTGAAACAGCCCGGCAGCGCCAGACGTCGGGTTGGTAGCGTCGGGAATCCAGCGGGATTCGCAGTAGACGACCCGGTGCGCCCAGTCGCGGTGCACGCCAACAGGGAAGTATCGGTCGACGACATCGCGCGGCGTCTCCGCGATGGTGGTGGTGGTGATGACATGCTCGTTGTCGTCGCCGAAGTCGGGAAGGGTCGGCGGCGGGAGCGGATTTATCAGGGTGGCCTCGTCGGGTACGGAGACGACCACCTCGACCAGTCCCGCACTGTCGGACGCGTCTCCGAAAATGTCAGCCTGAGAGGTAGCGAGCTGGGTGGTTCCGTCGAGCAGGGCGGCGATGAGGAAGGAGACGACAACGACGGTGCCAGCAGTGGGAGGCCTCACGACCGTTCCTCACACCCGGTGACTGAGTAGGTGTGCCCGTCGTCCTCCATGAGGGCCATCGGAGCCAAGCCCATGAACCGACGGAGGGACTCGTCGGTGATCCGCCACCGGGACCGAACACTGATGGCGTCGAGCTTGTCGTCGTCGATCAGCCGATAGACGGTCGACACGTGGACTTTGAGGGTGTCGGCGACCTCGTCGGGAGTGTGCGTGAGGTAGGTCACACGGACCGCTCTAGCCGAAGCTCGTCCACCTCGTGGCGGAGGGCAGTAACGGCGTCCATTGTGCGGAGCAGGGCATCGCGGAGGGGGTCGTATCCGAAGTTGAAAATGGCGACGACGGGAAGGTTGAAGTACTCGGCGACTTGAAGCTTTCCGTCGTCTGAGACCTCTCGGTCGCCACTCTCCCACCGGCTCAGCGTCGATTGGTTGACGCCGAGGGTGTGTGCGAGTTGGGTGGCTGAGATGCCATGTGCCGAACGGAGTCGTCTGATGTGGTTGGGGACTGGCATGGAGACCATCCTAGACCAGACCATGCCAAAGAGTCAAGGATTGGTTTATCCGGGTTTTCGCACTCTGAATCACACATGGGGAATTACAGATATGCCAGCCATGCCAGTGCCCGTCATGCGGATGTGGCATACTGGCGGCATGATTGGAGATACGGGTGCCGCCATCCGCCAGCACAGGGACGGCAAGATGAGCCAGAGGGAGCTGGGTGAGGCCATCGGCCACACCAGCGGGTCGGTGGTGTCAAAGTGGGAGAGAGGCGAGATACTCCCCGACGTGGCGTCAATATCCAAGGTGGAGTCGGCTCTCGGGGTGAGGCCGGGTGCCATCATGACGGTGAGACAGGACGAGTACGACCTCCGCTACGCCAAGGCCCCGACCCGCGGGGTTCTCATGCGGCGGGAGCTGTTCCGCAGGGCCGAGGGGATGTCAGACGCCGAGACGTTGGAGACGTTGGAGTGGATCGACGAGCGTTTCGGCACCAAAAGGGCGGAGGTCAGATGAGAGGTAGCGTCTCAAAGGTGTCGGACGGCAACTGGCAGTTCGTGGTGGACGTGCCGCGCTCTGGTGGCGCGCGGCGGCAGATGAGACGGCGGGGGTTCCGCACCAAGAAAGCCGCGGAGGACACTCTCCTCGAGGTGTTGCGGGCGACCGACCAGTACCATGTCGGCCGCGGCGACCAGACGGTGGAGGGGTTCTCTGTGGGCTGGCTGCCCACCCTCGTCGACGTCGAGGCGGACACCAGGGCGGAGCACGAGCGGGAGCTGCGGCTTCGGATCATCCCCCACATAGGCGGGCACAAGATGGCCGACGTGACGGCACACCTCGTCGAGGAGATGTACGGGCGTCTCGGCGTGAGCCCCTATGTCGTCTACCGGACCCATTCGACGTTGCGGCGGATGTTCCGCGACGCGGTCCGATGGCGGGTGATCGCCACCAGTCCGATACCCGACGCCCGCCGTCCCAAGATCCGTCGGGTCGAGCATCCCACCTTCTCAGCCGACGAGCTGTCGACGGTTCTAGCCGCCTTGGAGGGCGACCGGTGGTCGGCCCTGTGGCGTCTCGCTTCGATGTCGGGCATGCGCCGCGGCGAACTTGTCGGGCTCCGCTGGGGTGACGTCGACTTCGAGGGCGCCAGCGTCCATGTGCGGCGCACCGTCCGCAAGTCGGGTGAGGTGGCCGAACCGAAGTCGCAGACCGGGGCGAGGCGCATCTCTCTCGACTCCATCACCGTCGACGCCCTGCGGGTGTGGCGCCGCCGGGTGATGACGGAGGCCGCTGAGTACCCGGGGCGGTCTTGGGAACCGGACGGGTGGATATGGGCGTGGGAGGACGGCGGCCGCGTCCGCCCCGGCTATGTCACCCAGGCGTGGGTGAGGATTCGCCGACGTCTCGGACTGCCGGACGGGGTGCGCCTCCACGACCTCCGCCACGGCTACGCCACGATGGCGTTGCAGAGGGGAGTCCACCCGCGGGTCGTCCAGCAGCGGCTGGGGCACTCGTCGGTATCCACCACCCTCGACGTCTACTCCCATGTGGTGGAGGGGATGGACCGCGCCGCCGCCGACCTGATCGGAGACGCCGTGGATGGTGACCATATCGTGACAACCCCCGAGACGAGGACAACCCCCGACCGGGACCGATAGGGCCGTGACCGGGGGTTGTGGTGGGTGGAGCTGAGGGGATTTGAACCCCTGACCCCCTGCTTGCAAAACACAACCGATGGTGTGGTGCGTCTGCACAGCCGCGGTGCCCCCTCATCTGACCGGGGGTTTCGCGGTCTCGGTGTCGCTGGGTGTGCACGAGATCGGTCCGTTTCTAGATCGGCACGTGATTTTCTGTGATTTTGCGGTGCGAATTCTGTTTTCAGAAACGCGTTTTCAGGTCGGTGAAAATCCCGATTGAGAATCGTGGTTTTAGAAGTGGGATTTCCGTGCTCGGGAATCCTGGTTTCAGGAATGGGATTTTTCCATTCCTCGAACCCAAAGGGGGCATACTGTGCGCTCGGGTCACCATCATGTGCTAGAGTGTGGTCATGCCAAAAGCACGAACCAAACGCGGTGACCTACGAGTCGTCACGTATGTTCCCGAGCGGCTCTACAACGAGCTGACGGAATTGGCTGCAAGAAACGACCGGGCCATGGCCGCCGAAGTACGGCAGGCCATCAAGGCTCACCTACGCCATCAAGGCAAGGAGCAGAACGAAGATGAATGAACGATCACTACCCGCCGAGGTGGTGGAAACCGATCAGCGTCTGGCGAGGTCAGCCGACGAGCTTATGGCGCTGCGTTGGCATTGGACTCTCGACGAGTCGAACCCCGACCGGATCTCCAAGAGTGAGTATGCCCGTCAGGTAGGACGGGACGAGGCGACTATCCGACGCGACGCCAACGCTTGGGCCGCATGGCTCGAACAGGAGTCGGCCGGTAACGGCCGAGAGCTTGGTACTCCACAGACACCCTCCGACTTCAAGGAACTCTCCAAGTTGAGCGGGGAACGTCAGGAGGCGGCCAAGGCGATAGCCGCTGCCACCGGGAAGACGCCCGCCAACGTGAGCGCCAATCGACGTGACGAGGTTGATGCGGTCTTGAATCGTGCCCGCAACCGAGCCGAGGAACGGGGTACCCGAGTCGAAGACGAAATCGGTCGCGCCGCCGAATGGCAGACGAAAGCCCGCAAGACCGCCGAACGTGACCGTCGTGAGAAGCGGGATGCTCACGGTATGCGCTACATCGAGATCGAAGGCCACGTCGGAGCTGCGATGCAGCGTCTCCGCCGAGTCCTCGAAATCGGTGAGGGCGTCGACTTCGACGCCGACGAAACCGACCTGATCGCTGAGGCGTTGGGCAAACTGCGGGCACTGCTCAGCCTTATCGACCTGCGAATCACAGGTACCACCGATATCGACTGGGACGCTGAACTGGAAAGGATGACGAAATGAAGCAACCGAATGAGACGAAACGATGGCAGCGAGCCGAGGAACTGTTCACGCTCCTCGCCGACGGTGACCGGGACCGAGACGAGATATGCGCAGATCGGGGTTGGGACTACAGCCAGATGAGGCAGGCGGTACAGCAGTTGCGGGATATGCTTGCTGCTGACGGGGACGTGATCAACGTTGTTGCCGAACCGAACGGTTGGCAACAGCCTTGGATGTATGGGCTGCGGGATGGTGGGGCAATCCTCGACCCTGAGCAGTCGCGATGGATGACAAACCGTCTCGGTGACACGGAGCGGCGTATCAAGACGATCAGCCACGTCTTGGATGCTGCCGTGAATGCCACCGACGGTCGCACCGTCGAAGGCCGCAAGGCTCGCATCTACGAGCTGCATCTCCGGCGAGCCGCCGAGGAAGTGGCGCTCATGGATAGCACTCCCTAGTGCGAGATGACGCAATGAGCGAGCTTGAGACAGTCCAGAAGGAAGAGAAATGAGGAAGTTGAAGACGACGGTCGCTGTGGTGGCCCTACTGGCGATGTCGGCCTGCGGTGGTGGAGAAGCCGTTGACGCAGCCACCACCACTGAGCCCACTCAGACACGATTTGAGAGGGCCCTCGACTTCGTCGGGCCACCGACGACGGATTCGCTTACTGGCCGTGAGAGCGATGAGGCCGTTCTTGGTGATGGGGGGTACACGCTGATCCTCGACCACAAAGGGGAACGAGACAGACACGGAATGTCGATGGAGAACATCGCGGAGGTTCTCGCACTCCTGGACGTGCCCGATTCTGTCGTTGCACAGATGGATGGTACGAGGGCGATGGATGGTCGCCAGTCAGCGGAGTGGGATGGCATCACCGCCACGTGGCAGTATCACCCCGATTCCGGGCTGGACTTGATCCTCACGGACGAGGGACCCCAGTAAACGAAAAGAGGCCCCCACCCTGTCACGCCGGGAAGGGGGGCGCGGGGGTGGGGGCTTTTGGAGGGCGGGCGTGTGCGAATGGGAAGGGTCAGGCCCGCCGGAGGAGACTCGGGGAGTCGTCGCCGACCTGCGCCGACGCAATCGAGGTGAGCACCGACACGAGGGCGGCGCCCAGCGCGATGCCCGCCATGTCGAGGTAGGCGAGGTCGAAGGCGTTTATCAGGTCGCCACCGATGACGGCGACGGCGGCTTGGGCGGCGGTTTTGATGCTTCGTTCCAGAGCGTCCAATAGGAACCTCTTGGTGAACAGGGTCATGGTTGGCGTCTCCTTGGTTACATCGGTGTGGTTTGCTGTCACATCGCTCACGTTGGCTTCTCCTGGCCCGTTCGGGGGTTCCTGGTACTCGGACGCCCGGGTTTCTCTCGGATCGGTGGTGATGGGTGGGTATTCGCCGAGGATCTCCATCAGGTCGAGGCCGGGAACATGCATCAGCCGGACACCGGAATGCTGATGCCGTTGGCTATCAGGAGGTCTTCTAGATAGTCGACGCGCCTCGTCGCCGCGGTAGCTTCCGCGTTGGCCTCCTTCGCCTCTTGTCGCAACGCGGCGATATTGTGTCGCTGTCGGGCCAGCTCGGCTGTCAGGTCCTCGATCACCTGACCGTGAGCGTCGACCAACACCGCCGCGTCCAGGGCGATCTTCGACGGGGTGCGCCGAATCGTCGCCCACGCGGTGATGGCAGCCACCAGAACTCCGCCCACCAAACCGACGAGACCGTTGATGAGCGCCGGGTTCATGCCGTCTCCTCGTTGTCGGCTTGGCGGATGAGGCCTCGGGTGTGCCCCCACGACCTGAGATGCAGCGCCGCGGGGAAGAGGGAGACGACGCTGATGGTGAGCGCGGTGGTTGCGACAGGCGCGCGGATAGGCCCACCCATGATGACGTTTATGACTAGGACGACGAGCCACAGGTTCGCTATGGCTAACAGCAGATAGACGGCTACGAGCCACCAGCGTCGCAACCGGAGGCTGGTGATGGCGAGGAGGCCCCACACGGTCGCAACGTATCCGCTGATGCCACCTAACAGCCAGAGAAGGATTATTTGGGTCATAGCGGCAGGAATGACGCGGCGAGGAACGCCAACCCGGCGGGGACAAGAGACACCCGACCGGCGGTGACGCCGAGAGCGGCAACGACGAAGCAGACGATCGAAACAACCAAGAAAACGACGGTGAGATCCATCAGAGGCCCGCCTTCGCTTTCGCCTCCTGGTAGAGCTTCGGGTTCGTGTCCCGCAGCTCGCGCACCTGCATGACGACGAACTGCGCCTTTGTCATGATGTCGTCAGGATCGGAGTCCTTGGTGACCCAGTCGAGGACCTTGGCGATCTTCCACGAGTCGCGGGCGTATTCTTCGATGCCCTCGCGGGGGTCGATCCAAGCGTCGAGCATCCGTTCTAGCTTCGCCATCTGTTGGTCGGTGAGTCGTGCCATAGGATCGTCTTCTCCTTCGAGCACGGCCGCGATACGGGCTCGTGCGTCGGGTAGGTTCACGTTGAGTCGGTCGATCTTCCGGGTGGGCGCCCACGTCTTATGCTCCACATGGGACCGTTCTGAGACTCTCAGCCAGTCGACCGTGCCGGCGAAACACGAATCCATGAAGTCGTGCATCGCATCGGTCCACTTCTCGATGCCGCCCTCCATCTCCCACCCGAAAAAATAGGGTCTCGCGTTGTTCTTGGGGACGGTGCCCTTCTCGACGGTGACCGGTCCCCCATAGCCGGGATGGTTGGCGTATCCCATACAGATGATCCGAGCGATCCGGTCGTACCCGCCGTAGCCGTTGCATAGGGGTCCGGGCACGTCGGAGCGACCGGTTTTGCAGAGGCTGAGGACGGGAGTGTCACCCATCGACGGGCGGGACACGGTGTGATGTCCCATGCATCCGATGAACGCTCCACCATTCCAGGCTGACGCCGACCGGCCCTGCATTAGCTCGATGGAGACGGCTCGCACGCCGTGGTCGAGGAGGGCTTCTCGGAGGCTGCGGGCGCGGGTAAGTGCTGCGGTGCGGCTCACGACTCGCCCTCGTCTTCGAGTCCGTTGTCGTCGTCGTCGTCGACGTCGATCTCCTCGCCGAGCCGGTTCCCCTTCTCTATTTCCTCGTCGGTGGGAACCAGGTCATCGTGATCTGGTCCCCATTCGTCGGGTTCGTCGTCGAGTACGGGCAGGTCTGCCATGAGTCAACCTCCGGTTTAGGGAAGTAACCGCGCGTGATCCCGCGCGGTTACGGGTGTTAGCTGCCAATTCGAGTGAAGGTCAGGTGCGCGCTATCAGTCGAGGTGGACGGCTTCGATCTGCAGGAACGTGGAGGCCACACCGGCGATGTTGAGTGGGCCGCCGGAGTTCTGAAACGCCGTCAACTCGACGGTGGAGTTCACGGCGGCTTCGACGAGCACCGGCGGCGGTCCCCCCTCGGACGCGCCGTCGGCGCTACGCCGGTCCTTGCTCACGCCTGTCGTGTCGAACACGAGGGTCAGAAATCTGACACCCGTGCTGTTGGACACCCACTGGACGCCCGTCGATACCCGATAGACGCCCGCCCGCGAGAACGTGATGACCCCCGCCGAATGCGACCAGGTGAGATCGCCCCGCGAGAACGCCGAAGTCGGAAACACCACGGTGGAGGTGATGGCGGTGGAGATCGGCTGGTCGGTCGTCCGCTGTCGCCGTTGCAGAGCGAGCGCGCGGCCGATCTGGTGCCGCGAGTCGCCGATGTGCGACGCGAGGACGTTCGCCGACCCTGCTGGTACGAGCACGTAGGCGACGGCGATCTGCCACACGTCACCCGACCCGTACACGAGGCCGGGCCGCACCGGTGTGGCCGCGGGAGTACCGGAGATGACCTTGGTCTGCATCGTCTCCGAGCCGACCGTGCCGTCCAACTCGACGACGGCGAGGTCCCAGCGGTCGAGGCTGGCGTGCGCGTTGGGCACCTCCAGGGTGTGGCCACCGAAGTCTCCCCACAGTCCGTTGACGAGCGCCTGGCCGGCGGACACGGCGACCACTCGGCCCGTCGTCGCGGTGACTGCCAGCCCGTAGGAGCCGTCAGCGTTGCGACCGACACCCTCCCCGAAGTTGCGAGCCGCGTTGGACCATTGGGATCGGGTGGTGATCGACTGTGAGTCGATGGGCGCGAAAAAGTCGGCGTGAGCCATGGAACCTCCTAGTGGTTGGCTGCCTGTCGCAACCCTCGTCTGACCTCTTGCAGCGTCTTCGCCGACGGGGACAGCACCGTCCGGCCCGCCACGACCGACACGTTGGGAGGGTTCGCCCCCGCGACGTCCAAGGTGACCTGCTCCACCCGTTGACGCACCGGGTCGAACCCGGGGAGGTCGACGGTGAGCCAATCCCCCACGTCCCAATCTTGGCCGAACACGCTGCCTTCCACGTCGAGGCGGCTTAGTGCCATCTCGAAGCCGGACCCTTCGCGGGCGGCGTCGGAGAGGGCGCTAGCCGCAGCCTGTGCGACCTCGTTCGGGTCCGACTGGTTGGCCACATCGAGAAACGACTCGTTCCAGCCCCAGTGTTGGCGAGCTGCGGAGTCCTCAACGAAGGCGAGCACCCGGTTTAGGAGGTCGCCCTCACCGCCGGCGAGCACGTTGGTGGCGTCGGGCGCTGCGATCCAGACCCGATATTCGCTGGTGTCCGTCTCAGTGAACGGGCGGGCTATCTCCGCGGGCTCTTTTACGGTGAGGACGTTGCCGGCCAGTTCGACGGTGAGCTGGTCGAGGCCCGCGTACTCGGCTACGGCTCTCGCGACCGTCTCGAACCGCCAAGGCCAGAGGACCGCCGTCGACGACACGACCTGCTGGTCGAAGGAGATGTTGGGCACCCGGCGATGCGAGTAGGCGGTGGCGCCCATCTGAGCGTCGACCAGCTCGACTATGGCGTCGGCTGCTCCGAGCGCCGACGACTGGGTCCACTGGCCTTGCGTCCACGGTGGAAACCGGTCGGGCTGCGGCCAGATGATCCGGCCTTCCAACAGGTCCCAGTCGCCGTCCGCTCTCACGTCGAGTAGATGACTGTCCGCGGTTCGGTGGTGCTCGACTCGTCGCACCCGCCCCGACCACCAGCCCGGAGCACCGTCGAGGTTAACGACGATCCCAGCTTGCGGGTGGGTGAGCCGATCGAACGTGTCTGAGGCGACCGTGACGAGAGACGCGGCGCCCCCAGCCTGGTGGCGTTTGGTGCAGAGCAGCGACTCGAAAGGGAGGCTACCGACGCGCTCGTTCTGGGAGTTGGTAACCTCAACGTCGATTCTCATGCGAGCCCCGGCATGGTCAAACCGGTGTGCTCGGTCGGGCTGTACGCCACCGAGGTGAGACGGTGGTAGGTGACCACCACAAGCGTGTCGGCGTCGATGTCCCCGGAGACTCGCAGGACCGCGTTCTCCATTCCCGCCGTTCCGAACACGTCCCACGACGACGACGCATCAACCAGCCCGTACAGATTGGCTTCCGTGGACGAGTTGACGACGGAGCGGTCGCGCAGGTTGATGACCGCGGGGGGTAGTTCCCCGTCGAGTCGGAGGATCTCGGAGTATTCGAGGGTGTCGCCGACCGAGCCCATAGCCACCTCGAGGACCAGGTCGGTGATGGGAGCGCCCGTTGTGACGGTGCTTATCACACCGCCGTCGCCGAGTTGGATGTCGCGGCTCGTGGTCGCTTGGGACACGGCGAGCGGTAGCACCGGATAGAACTCCGGCGCCGTCCCGGTCGACAAGGTGTGTTCTAGGGTCGCTTCCTCGTCGTAGAAGAAGGGGAACCCGTCGGTGATGAACCCGACGGAAAAGCGGCGATGGTACGGCCCAGCAGCTGCCGGGTCGTAGCCGCCGTCGGAATGCTCGACGATCACGTCGAGGTGACGCTCCGCGATTGCACCGTCGGGAGCCACGGTGCGGACGGTGAGCCGGCCGCGGCGGCCCGACTGCATCACCTCCCGGGCGTACGCCACCCAGTCAGCGATACGAGCCGAATGCGACCCGTCCCAGAGGGCCACGTCGTAGAAGTGTGCCTGATTGCCCGACGCGGAATCCGGGCCGAGCGGACGGAACGGAGTCATCGTCACGGCCATCGACACGCGCCGTTCGATGAACTGGCCCGAGTCGACCGAGGCCCCATGCGACCCCACCCGGCGGCGAGGCGTGAGCACTCTCGGAAGCTCGTCCAATCCTTGGATCGAGTCGGGCACGAAATCGACCTGCCAGCGCGGGACGGGACCGTCCATGTCGACGTTGTGGTCGTCGTCCCACGGGGTGAACGTGCACCACGACCGCGACCCAGGCCATGACCGGCGCGTCACCCACCCCCGAATGTCGGTGGCACTACCCATAGTGGTACTCCAGATCGCGCAGCACCTCGGCCGACTCGCCCAACGACGGGCGCAGATACTGGACGGTGAGGTTCGTCTGACGGGACGGCCCCGCCATCGCCGCGGCCACGTCCCGATTGGGGACGACATAGCCCGATCCGGTGGGAACGATCACTTCGGGACCTGCCTCGCCCACCAGGTACGCCTGGCCACCGCGAACAGGGCCACCCATCGCGCGCTGGGGGATGTTGCCCATCACCCCGAGGGCGGTGAGCACGTTGACTGCCTGTGTGCGGGTCATCCCCGCCGCCATGAGAGCGGCGATGGCGGCGTCCTTGTCCGCCTGGGAGATGTCACCCACGGCTTGCTGGGCGTCCATCAGCGCCTGAGCGTACGCCCACTGGGCTTCGGCTATCGCCGCCTGAGCGGCCCTCTGCTCTCGAACAGCGTCGGCGAGCTGACCGTTGAGGTCGGCGAGATGGTCCCGGCGCCTCTCCTGCACGTCAGCTAGGCGCCCCTCTTGCGCTTCGATGCGATCAGCCCACGCCTCCTGAACATTGGCGAGGCGCTCGTTGGCTGCGTCGAGGAGACGCTCCCGTTTGTCCTGAGCCTTCTTGAGAGCGTCCTGACGGGCGTCGATGGCGTCTTCGATGCGGTCCTGCTGGGCGTCGAGACGAGCCTCCCGCCGGTCCCGCGCCGCGTCGAAGCGGTTCTCCGCGGCGTCCAACTCGGCTTCGGCCTTGTCGACCTTCTTCGCCTGTCCCTCTTCGGTTTTGCGGAGGTTGATGCGGGCCTGGTCGAGGAAGTATTGGAGGTCACGGAGCTGCTGGTCGTACTGTGCCGCCGCGGCCTGACCCTCTGGGCGGCCCCGACGCCGCATCACCGCGATCTTCTCTTCGATCTCGGCGACCCGGGCCTTCTTCTGGCCTACCGCCTTGGCCTCGGTCTTCCTCGCCGCGGCTAGCTGTTGGCGTTCCCGCTGCACGACAGCCGCGGCGGCTGCCACTCGGGCGTCCTCCTGCTCCTTGATGTTCGCCTTCACCTGACGGAGGTTGCGGAGGTGGCGATCGTGGGCTTCCCTCACCCGGTTGATCTCCGCCTGCGTCTGACGATCGACCAGGGCGACCTCCGCCTTGCGGGCGTCGATGCGCTGCTTCGCCGTCCGACGGGCCAGCGCCAATGCCTCCCGGGCCCCCTCGATGCGGACCTGCCACACCTCCCGTGCGTTGCGGATCTGGTCCTGTACCCGGCCCACGACCACACCGGCGCCCTCACGCCGCAGCTGCGCCAGCTCGGAGCGGGTGCGACGGAGAGTCTCCATCGCGGCGGTCGCCTGATCGACCGTCGACACTCGCTCGCGGGGAGTGATCGACGGGATCGACGACACGATGTCGCCGGTCTTGTCGGCGATCTGTTTCGTCCACACCGACACCTTGAAAATGCTCGACGCCAGCGACGACGCCGCCCCGGCTATCTGGCCGGACACCGCCCCGCCCGCGGCGCTCAAGAGACTCATCGTCTGCGACGCTGTCGCCACCCAACCGGAGCGGTCCGGGAAGATCAGCTCAGGGCCGGACTCACCGACAATGTAGGGCTGGCCCGCTGTGATGGAGCCGCCACCCTGCCGACCGGGAATGGAGTCACCCGTGACACGGACACGTATGTCCTTGTAGATGGTGTCGTCGGCGCGGGACTCGAACGAGTACAGCTCCGAGTATGCCGACGCGGTGTCGAGGTCGGCGCTCGGTGTGACCGTCATCCCCCCGAGTCCGAGGAGAGCGGACTCCAGAACGCCAGCCGTCGAGATGGATGAGTCGATGTCACCCGAGTCAACGTTCGGCGTCCCCGAGAAGAATTGGATGAGGGCAAGGAGGCCTCCGAGCTGGGCGGCCTCCTCTTTCCCGGTCTCAATCTCGCCCGGGTCGACCGAAGGGCTGGCGGATGCCGAGTCGACGACGCCCATCTCGACACCAAGCTCTTCGGCTCGAAGCATCGCACTCTGGAGATCCCCGGAGTCGAGGTGAGTGGCGAACTCGGCATCGTCGAGGAGACCCGTTGTCTCCAGAAGCGCGATCACCTCATCCTCGGTCTTATCGAGCGACTCGGACATAAGGCCCACAGCCGCGACGAACGAGTCAGAGTCCACGGCGTCGATGGCGGCCTGAGTCTCCGCGGTCGCCCTCGCCACTGCCAGCTCGGCCTCGGCAACGTCGCGCGCCGAGGCTTCCGAATCCTCCCTCACCGCGTCCAGATTCGCCTGAGCGTCCTCCAGCCCCGATATGGCGTCGATCGCTGCGAACACAGGGTCCGACGCTGCGAGCATCGCATCCGAGAGGCTACGTTGGGCCTCCTCCGTCTTGGAGAGGCTCTCCGCTACCGTGTCCGACGCATCCGCCAGAGTGCGGAAACGATTCTCCTCGCCTTCTGCTGCTCTCTCCGCCTCCCCCGCCTTGCGTGCCGCCTTCTCCGTGTGCTCCGCCAAGGCTGACATTCTCTGCCCGATCACGTCCAAGGCCTGGGCGCCATCCGACCAGGAGCCGCCGCCGCCACTAGCCAACACCGAGCCGAACCGCTCCAACGGCTCCCGGGCCATCTCCACCTCGGTGCGGATATCGCGGACCGCATCCTCCCAAGCGTCCAACTGGCCCGAGCCAATACCAGCCTCGGTGCCCAGTCGACGCACACGCTCGATGTAATCGTCGAGTTCGGTGCCTCCAGCCTCGATCGCTTCGGCTGCGGTGTCGGCGGACAGTCCGAGCTGGTCGATCACGGAGATGGCTGTGACGCCCCAGGTGCCGATCGTCTCACCGGTGACCTGCGACAGCATCTCCACTACGAGGGAGGTGGAGTCGGCACCGTCTTCGAGGGCCTGGGTGAGGGTGCGAACTCGCTCCTCGGAGGCGGCAGCCTGCGACCCGATAAACGCGACCCCCGCAGCCACCGCCGCCAGACCGGCGATGACCGGATGCGCCATCAGAACGCCGAGCGCCTGGGTAGCACCAGCGATGATGGCTGGCGCGTTCTTGAATGCTACGAAGAAGAGACCGATACTAATGATCGCAGCCTGGACACGAGGATCGAGGTCACCGAAGGCGCCGCCTATCGCACCCAACCCTTCCGCGAAGTTGGTGAGAAATTGGACTGTCGGGACTAGGGCGGATTGCATCAACTGGGCGAGCGAGTCCTTGAACTCGGCGGCCATCGCCGCGGCACGCTTCACCGCGGCCTCACCCTCGAGCGCTCCCTCGGCGTACGCTGAGAAGGCGTCGGCTCCCAACTCTTGGATGAGGTTCAGTGTCGCCTGAGCTTTGGCCTGCTTCTCGGCTTCGCCGGTGAGGTGGTCGAGGCCGTCGGCGGCGAGGCGGGCCTGGACGTCCGCTTCCAAGATGACGATCCCGAACTCTTTGAGCATCTCTCGCTCGCCGGTGAGGGCGGACGTGACCGCCTTCCCGGCCTGCTCCACCGTCTTAGCTCCACCGGTCCACTCGGACAGGGCGTTAGCCATCTCCGACAGCTCCATGGCCATGTCGGCGGCCTCCTCGCGGGCGAACCCGAGGGGGATGAGAATGTCGCCGATCTGAGAAGCGAACCCGGCAACGGCTTCGGAGGACATGCCGAACCGCTCGTTGTTCTCGTCGGCCCACTCGCGGACCGTGCTCGCCCAGTCCCCGAACACCGTGTCCACTCGGCGGCCGACCCCATCCATGACGTTGGCGTGGTCGAGGAGTTCCTTGCCGAACTTGAGGACGGCGGAGGCGGCGACGACGGCGAATGCCGTCTGTATCTGCTTGCCGACCTTCGTCGCCTTGCCGCCCAGGGTATCGACCTGCGTGCCCGCCTTATCGGACGCTCCACCGATCTTGTCGGCACCCCGCGCGGCGTCGTCGGCGCCGCTCTTGAACCTGTTGGCGTCGAGGAGGAGTCGGATCGTGTAATCACTCGATGACATCCGTCACCTCCTCACCATGCTTCGTCTGCTAGGGGCACGTCGGCGGGACGACGCCCACCATTCGCCGACCGCCAGACAACTCGTTCGTGGTGGGCAACGTGCTCGTCGATTTCCTTCTCTGCCTGGTGGCGGACGATGCAGCCGGGACAGGACCGGTAGCCCGCCTCGACGTGCTCCCAATCGTCTGGGTGGAGGCCACAGCGTGAGCACCGCTCCAGGTCGCGTTGCATCCCCCACTCGGCGGCTGCCAGGTCCACGTCCGACCAGTCGGCGATCTCACTCAGCGGCCGTTTGTATTCCCCAGAGATGCGAGCAAGTCGTTCAAGCTCTCCACCGCGGCGAGGTCGAAAGGGTCACGGCCCCCCACATGCAGCCGGAACGCGGTCATGTACAGCTGATCCGCCTCACCGGGTGGCAGCTCATCCCACAGCTTCTGCGCCGTCTCGGGGTCGAGGTCGGAACACTCGGCGATAAGGTCGGGGGCGAACGACTCGACGTGGATGTCCGCTCCCTCGCCGTCGTCGGGTGTCGGCGGGTGAGAAGCGATCAGCTTGCGCCACTCCCGATTTGACAGCCCCCGGAAGTCGACCTCGATCGAGGCGGCGTCGATCTGCTCCTCAACCGCCTCGACCGCCTTCACCGCCTCCTCGTAAGACACGGCAGCCTGGCCGGCTTTCGCCTCCAGCTGAGTCTTGCGGGCGTCGGCGAGGACGTCGCGGAGACTCGGGTCGGTGACATACGACCAGGTGGCGGTCGGTCGCTTCCCCCAAGCCTCCAACAGCTTCTCGTCAGCTGATGTGGCCATCAGACCCCGGCTTGGACTTCGACGCGCTGGTCGAACGTGTCAGCAGCGAACGACACGGTGAAGGACAGGATCTCCGCCCTCGGTGTGTTCTGCTTCACGTTGGTGACCTGCACGCCAATGACGTCGCAGGTGTCCGTGTCAGCAGGAGTGCCCGACGCGGTCCCCTCCGGGAACGAGACGAGAAACCCGATGATCCCATGCTCGAAGTTGGAGATCGGATCCCCGGCGGTCTCGTCGTAGCGCAGCGTCACGGTCGGCGCCGCACTCTCCGTCGACGCGATCTGAGAGTCGAACGCGTCGAGGTAGGTGGCAGCGTCCGCGGTGTTGCCCGAGAGGGCATCGTTAAACTCGGTCATGTAGGGGGTGAGATCCACACCAGCGGTGATCTCGGTGTCCTCGGGAGCTGCGGGGTCGGCGATGCCACCCTCGGGCACCCACCAGAGCTGAACGTTGCCAGCTCCGATTCTGCGATCAAGAGTCATCTTGGTCTCCTTCGTTGTCGTGGTCTATGTCTGCCGACGCTTCGTCGGAGACTTCAGGGTCGGGTAGGGATGGGCGCGTTTTGCGCCATCCCGTCTTGCGGTACATCCCCTCGGCTCGATCGGGAATCGTGATCTCCCGGACCTCGCCGTTGAGGATTTGGTACATGCGCACGCGCGATGACCTCCTTGTCGGGTGTGGTTGCCGCGCGTAATGCCGCGCGGTTAGGCGGCGTGGACTGTGGACAGGGCGACGACGTACACGGTTCGGACCCACTCCGGCGGTGACTGGTCGTTGTCTCGGGTGACCGGCCCGGTCGTGTCAACGTCCCACCAACCGACCGTCACATCGGGTAGGCCGTCATCGGATGGGATCACGTCGGGCACGGTGAACCCATCGACTACGGAGACGAGACGGTCGGACAGCCACAGCATCTGCTCTGGTGACGAGCCGACGCACACCACGTCGATCTGTGGGTCCCGGTCGGCTCTCGGTTGGCCGTACGTCCCGTCCGGGGGGAACCGCTCACTGTGCGGGTAGACGACCATGAGCGGCGGGCTGTCGGCCGGCGGATTCGCCGAGCCCTTTCGTACGGGCCACGTCGCTGCCGCTTCGAGCTGGGCGACGAACCGGTCGAACACGATCCTCATCGCATCGCCTGCTCGAACGCCTCCGAAAGGAGACGGGTGAGTTCCCGTTCCGACTGGGGCCAGGCGTCGCGAACAAAGTCCCTCGGCGCCATGTGCCTGGTGCCATGTATCACATACTTGGCGTAGTGGGCGTCAATGCTGACCTCCACCTCGATCTGGGTGTCCGAGACGGACACGACCCTCGGCGCTCCGAACCCTCCCCTGAGACGTCCCGTCAGGACCGGTGCGTTGCGTTGCGCCGCCTCGGCGAACCGGTCGGTCCCCTTGGTAGTGGCTCCGGTCAGCTTGGACGTGTGGAGGCCGTCGATGCGGCTCTGCAACTGTCGAAGCTCTGTGAGGTCCAGCCCGGATGCCATCATACCTCCTGTATGTCCTGGTCAACGGGGTTGGCGAGACAGCGCCGGCGGACAGTCCACGAGTCACGCCGAACGGCTCGCAGCTCCCACCATGAGTCGACCACCTGGGGGTCCTTGCTCGTCTCGATGTGGGCATAGTCGCCCACTCGAACGGGCACGTCCCAGTTGAAGATCACGGCGACGCCTATCTCGGGGTTCCATCCCTCGACGTCGACGGCTTCCGTCTCGCCAGCCTGGACTACTCGCCCCGTTCCTGTCCACACTTGTGGTGGGGCGGTGATGACTTCTTGGCCGGTGTTCGGGTCGAAGACCCGTGCCAGTTCGCCGCGGTGGAGGGTGATGTCGTCGGTCATCAGCTGCGCGCTCTTCGACCGCAGGTAGTCGACGGTGTTCTCGGCGACGGCCCTCATGAGAATCCCAGCCAAGTCCGGCGGTACGGTATCAGCTGGCGCCGCTCGTCCTCGTCGAGGGTGACGAACTTCGCCACGCTCCCACCTTGGAACTCGGCGCTTCCGACCGCATAGGTCACCGACCCGGAGTCGGGGAGGCTGATCGACTGCACCGCGCCCGCCTCGGGGGGTATGGCAGCGGTCTGCTCGCCACGCTTGAACGCCCGAGCCACGACGGTGGCACACAGCATCCCCAGATGGTTGAGCTGGCGGTCATGGTCGGGGCTGAGGAACCCGCCCGTGTAGGACACCTCGATCGCCTGAGCCTTACCCTTCCAGTACCGCCGATTCCCCGACGGGGTGAGGCGGATGAGCCGGCCGTTCTCATACCACCGATAATCGTCGTCCTCGACGAGCGTCTCGCCGTCCTCCACCACCGAAGTAACCGCGGTCACCGGATAGGCTGTGAGGAACAGTTGGGGGACGCGTCCGTCGAACGTCTCCGACTGCGCCGCCGATTCGAGGGTGCGATGCTTCTTCCCGGCGACCTCCGCCTCGATCAGCGCCTGGGCGTAGTCGATCAGCTTGGCAACGGTCGGGTCGGTGGGAGGTAGTTCCGCTTGGAGGAGATGCTCGACGTCCTCCTGAGTGCACAACGCCATGTGTCATCTCCTCGCGTGCGGGGTCAGGGAGTTTGTAGGGGCCGACCGAGATAGTCGGTGGTGGCGGTCGTCTCCCGCCCCAGGAAATCGAGGACAGGGTCGGTGATTCCGGGACTCGAGTTCTCCAGGGGCCGGCCCAGGTAGTCGTGGGTGTGCGTGCTAGTCGCCATCAGTCCTCCTCGTCGGGTGGTTCGGGGTAGTGCTGTTCGATGTAGGCGAGGACGGTCTTGCGGGGATTGTCCCGCTCCTCCTCCTTCGCCTTGGCAGCATCAAAGGCTGCGGCGGTGGGGTGGTCTTCCAGGGCGGCGACTACGTCGTCCACCGTCTCGGGTTCGGGCTCGTCCAGAGCGGCGAGCCGGTCGTGGACCTCCTCAGCCTCCTCGTCCCGGCCTAATCCTTTCAACAGGGTTAGTCGTTGACGTAGCGCAACCCTCTTGCGTGTGCGGTCGGTCATCAGATACCTCCTTGTGAGCGCATCGCGCGACGAGTTGGAGCCGTCGCGCGATGCCTGCTGGTAGTGGGATCAGCCGACGAACACGGACACGCCCTCATCCTCAAGGATGAGCGGCGTGAAGTACCCGGCGTAGGCGACCTGCACTCCGAGCACCGAGGGCTCGGTGACCTGCAAGGTGCCGACCCGCTGCTCGAACAGCTCGAAGGCGGCGGTCGAGAAGAGGGCGGCGGTGTCGGCTGACAGGCCCGCCGACATCACCACGGGAATGCCGGAGATGGTGCCCATCTGGCCCTGGCCAAACTGACCGGCAGTGAAGCCCTCCGACTGTGTGTCGCGGGGGTTCACCGGAGCGAACAGCGGCCCGACATCTCCCAGCTTGTCCGGGGAGACGGCCAGTACCAGCCGGCCCTGACCGGCCACGGCCGCGTAGATGGTCGAAGCTGCGCTCCACACGTTGGCGGTGATGGCCGCAGCATCGGCACCCAACGGCACCGGAGTACCAGGGGCGAGCGCCTCCAACGCAGCAGCCGCTGCCGCCTCCGTCTGGATGGCGTACTGCGCCGCCAGGTCATTGACCACGGTGTCGAAGATCTGAGGCCGCGAGAAGTCCATGTTCTGGCGGGACACGTTGACGTAGCCACCATAGGTGGTCGCCTCGGCGGTGAGACGTTCGATCACCATCGCCTGAGACACCAGCTCGGTCTTCTCGTCGCCTGCACCACCCGCGGCACCCTGCGGTGCGACGGAGGTGCGCTGTGTCACCTTGGGTCGATGCCAAATGGCGTCCGTCATCGGCTGCACACCAGTGGCGGACACGATAGGCCGCGCCGCGTCGATGAAGTTGATCACCGAACCAACGATCGGATCAGGCACCACGCCGGAGTTATCGCCCGTGGTCTGATGGTCGGCAGCGCGGAAGAACATCTCCAGCCGCGTCTTGGCGTCGGTGTTGCCCATGTGCGCCCGGTAGGCCTCAACGATGTAGGCGCCGGCAGACCGGTACTCAGGCTCGCCGTGGTCCACCTCGGTGCGCATCCGAGACAGCTCACGCTGCACGTCGTCAGCTCGCTTACGGGCCTTAGCCGTCCGGTCGCGGGCCTCATGCAGGTGGCCGAGCTGCTCCTCGCACGCTTCGATCCGCTTGCGGGCCTCACCAACCAGCTCGGTCTCGGAGTCGGCGAGATCGCGCTCCGCGTCTTGCGCGTTGGCGACGGTCCCTTGGATGAACGCGTCTCGCTCCTCGATCTCCTTCTCGAGGCGGGCGATCATGGCGTCCGTGTGGTTCTCCCGATCACGGATCTCGATGGGGCGGAGACCCGCCCGCACCGTGAGTCCGAAGAAGAACCAGCCGACCCTCTCAATGATCGGCTTGAGTCGTTGCATCAACATATGTTTCTCCTCTGTTGGGGGTTGCTTGCGTGTGTGGCCCTCTCGGCCAGCGAGCACCCGTCTACCACCCGCCTCCTTCTGCGAGGCGACCCACGTTCTACGGGGAGTGGGTAGTGCTACCCAGGAATTGGGTTAGGGACTGTTCTGTTTGCGGGTTTCGAGCCAGGCAACGACCTCGTCCACGTGGGGCGTGTCGAGGGGTGCCATGTCCGCGGCGTCCTCCGGTTTGTTATCGCCACGCACGCCGGTGACGAGCGCACCCTCATACGCCGGGTTGGGCAGCAGCGCGATGTGGTCCAAGAACGCCTTGCGGATAGTTCGTTTTGGACGGTTCAACACCTGACCGGAGCCAGGCACAGCAAACCCGACGGACGCCCCCAGGATGTCCTCCTCGGCGAGCGCCAGGGTCTCGTCACCTAGAGCGGTCTGCGCGATGCGAATCTCCGCGACGAGGCCTTCCTCGCGTGAGGGCCACAGATTGAGGGCCTTACCGATGGTGCGGCGCACATCGTGGTCGCGGTTCGCTTTGATGCGGTTGGGGCGCTTCTCGACTCCGTCGAACGCTCCGGGCTCGACTCGTTCCTCCCACGGCTCACCCCGATACATGACGAGCGTCGTCTCGTTGTAGGGGACGGCGATCATCTCGATGATCCGCTGGGCGAAGCTCACGCCTGCGATCTCGGCGGTTCGGTGCTCTACCGGAGCGCGGTGTTCGTCTGTCATTCGTCGCCTCCTACGAGTGCGAGGGCTCCGCTCGGCCCATCATCTTCATCTGATTCGCCTGGTTGGTCGGGATCGCCTGCCAGCCGCTCGGCCTCTCGGACCTCTTCGACAGTCATAATCCCCGCCTCGACCAAAGCCACCCAGGCGGTGGCACGCTCCGTGAACGGCGGCCTCGTATACTCATCGCGGTTAAGCTCGAGTTTCTGACCTCGCGGGAGCAGCCAATAGGACAGGGCCGCCATCACATGCTGGGCTTTCGTCCGCAGTGATGCGCGGTCGTGGAAGGTGAACAGCTGGCCCACGTTCTGGTAGGTCAAGGATTCGCCGCCGCCCGACGCGTTCGGTAGAGCGACGAGGAACGGCGGGACACCCAGGAGGACGGCGATGCGAGCCTCGGTGAACTGTGAGATCTCCAGCATGGCCAAGTCGCGCGGTGTCACCGAGCGGTGGTCTTGGAGTTTGAGGTTCCGATCGAGGACAGGCGGCACGGCCAGCTTCTTCATCCGCGATGCGATCCACCGCTCCGCGACGGCGTCGGCTTCTTCCGGTTCCAACTCTTGGTCGGTTTCCAGCGTCTGCACCGAAATGCCGCCGGTCTCGGCGATCTCCCTCGTGTATTTGGCGAGGACGCCGGCGGTGAGCATGCGACCGCCAGCGGATTCCAACGGGCCGACACCGCGCGCCCCCATCGTGGTCGACTTGTAGCGGACGTGCAGGACCTCGCCGGGTTCCAGCAGCCGCCCCGACGGCCCGCCCAGCCTATACTCCCGTGTGCCGCCGCGGACGGTGACGTCCATGTGCATCGGCGGGACGACACGGAACCGCAACGGGGCGCCATCCCACGTCCACTCGGTGACCAGGACGAACGCCTCACCGCACATGAAATCCCAGAAGAGCTGCTTGGCGAACTCCTCCCACGACGTGTAGATCAGCGGGTCCGGGTTCGCCATCCACGTCTTAGGTGACAGCACCGTCCCGGCACGCTGGCGTATGACCGGCATCGTCGACAAGACCGACGCGTTGATGTCGAGGCACGCCCACGCGATGTCGATCAGCTCGTTGAATCGTGAGCCATGCCAGTTGGGAAGATTCCAGTCTGCGGGCCAGCCATCCCACGGGCTCGGCTGGAGCGAAGGCAGCGACCGGGATTCTTCCAGGCCGACATCCGCGAACGATGACAGGTCGACCCCTTCGGGATCGCCCGGACTGTACACGTTCCCGCCGATAGAATCGGGGTCCGATTCGGTCGTATTCGCCGTGATCCCGGCGTCATCGGCTAGCACTTTCAACAGGTTGGACCAGAACGCCATCTATGACTCCTCGTAAACGTGGATGGTCGGTGGGCGGCGCTTCTCAACACCTGACAGGGCGATAGTGGCGGCTCGCAGCGCGGCCACATCAACGTCGGGGGGTTCGGCCCACACCCACAGGCCGTCCGAGCCGTGATCGCGGCGCTGCACCGCACGCACCGCCCGGTCAAGCTCGGCCTGGCCGAGGTGGCGGATGGTGCCGTTCTTGAGCGCGTCGAGGAATTCGCCGCACGCCTGCGCGTAAGCGCGCGATGCGACCTCGTCGACCTCTATCCCGGCGTCGCGGAGGGGACGGATGAACGAACCTTCCGGTGCACCAGGGTGAACACGGATGTGCCGGGGCTTCCCCCGGAATCCTTGCTGCGCCCTCTCCACCACCCAGTCGGTGCCCTCCTCCGCGGCCACCACATCGACATAAAGGTCCTTCCCCAAGCGGCCGGCCGAAGCGAACACGGCGCCATGCTCCGACACTGCCAACCCCCAACATACTCCCGCCGGCTTCGGATCGTCGACGGTCAGCTCACCCCACTCCTCAACGGGGAGGAACCCGCCCGACTGGTTCGGGTAGGGGTCCCAAACGTTGAGGTGCTCCCGGGCGAACAAACGCTCTCCCAGGTTCTGGAGCTGCTCGTCGAGGAAGGCTTCCTCGATGCGAACCCCGAGCGCCGGATTCGCCCCGTACCACTCGGCGCGATCATTCACGTCGGGAAGCTCGGAGACGACCTTGCCGTCCTGGCTGAGTTCGACCCGCTCCGCGGTGTGCTCCATATAGCCGAACGCCCCGGCGTCCTCCCCCGCGATGGCCCGCAACGCCCGCAGGCGCATAGACCACCACCAGTCCGAGCGCCCCTCGATGCCAGCCGACCCCACAAAATTGGTCTGAGGATTCGGGTTCGCCGCCAGGATCGGAAGAGAGCTGGCAAGTTGCTCCTCCTGCGCCCACTGTGCCTCATCGACCACCAGCCGAGAAATATCATCCAGGCCACGACCGCCGCCCGTCGTCCTCGTCCGATACACGATGATGGACCCATTGATCAGCTCGATCGAACGGTCGCTGTTGGCGTAGCGCACCTGGCGGATGAGGCGACGCAAATCCTTATGAAGCTCAAGAAAATCGACCAGCCGGCGTTGCGCCGACTTCGCGGTGGCCAGCTCATGCGCAGTGTGGAGAACCCACTCGCCACGCTGCACCAGACCCCAAGCCTCCATCACCTCCAGCTCGTCGCCCTTCCCGTTCTGGCGAGACTCCCCGCGGCCTGTCGTCCGAGCTGCCCACCGGCCAGACTCATCCTCGGCCATCATCAACTCGACCATGAGCTTCTGCGCCGAGTCGAGCGGCTTACCGCTGTAATGCTCCCAAAGCTCTATCGCCGAATGGGCCTCATCCAGACTTGTTCCGGCGGGCGGATGGACGAGAAGCCCCGGACTCGGATCGC
>WHTR01000339.1 GCA_009377635.1 Chloroflexota bacterium | reverse complement strand
TCTCGTACCTGGACGCCGAGGAGCCCGACGCCGCCGAGACGGCTCGCGTGATCGAGGAGGCGGGCGTGGCCGTGCACAGGGTGCCGGGGGACATCAGCGAGCAGATGCAGTGCGACCGGGTGGTCAGCCGGGCGGTCGAGGAGTTCGGCAGGATCGACGTGCTCGTCAACAACGCCGCCTACCAGATGACGTTCGACAGCCTCGAGTCGGTGCCTGCGGACCTGCTCGAACACACCTTCAGGACGAACATCCTCGCCATGTTCTGGACGTGCCAGGCCGCGGTGCGCTACCTGCCGGCGGGTGCCTCGATCATCAATGCGTCCTCGATCCAGGCGTTCCAGCCGTCCCCACCGCTGCTGCCCTACGCGGTGACGAAGGGCGCGATCGTGACGTTCACGAAGGGGCTGGCGCAGCAGCTCATCGACCGCGGTGTGCGGGTCAACGCCGTGGCGCCCGGACCGGTCTGGACACCATCATCCCCGCGTCTCCCCGAGGAGCACACTCCG
>WHTR01000338.1 GCA_009377635.1 Chloroflexota bacterium | reverse complement strand
CTCCACCCGCCCGAGACAAGGATCGCGCTGGTGCTCGACAACTTCAGCCCCCACCTGTCGACGCGCACCGACCCCCGCGTCGGCGACTGGGCGCGGGCCAACAACGTGGAGCTGGCCTACGTGCCCTTCTACGCCAGTTGGCTCAACCGCATCGAGCCGCAGTTCACGGCCCTTCGCTACTTCGCCCTGGACGGCACCGACCACCCGACCCATGCGGCCCAGGCCAGCATGATCCGCCGCTACATCGGCTGGCGGAACCGACATGCCGACGACAAGCGCCTTCGGGAGATCGTGGACAGGGCAAACGTTGCCTGACGCGGCACTAGCCCTGGCGCGTCAACCTAGCCGGGCGCCCGCGCCGCGCCCGCCACCGGCGAGCCGAGGCGGCTGTCGTAGGTGCGGCGGTAGATCGGGGCGGTGTGGAGCACGCGGTGGACGAAGCCCCGGGTCTCCGAGAAGGGGATGTCGTCCGGGATCTTCAGGGCGGCCCCGCGGCCGCGGGCGTCC
>WHTR01000337.1 GCA_009377635.1 Chloroflexota bacterium | reverse complement strand
AAGGCGAAGCATCTCGGTTAACAGAGATCCCTCGCTCACGCTCGGGATGACATTTCCATGGGAGGAATGCGCGTCCCTGCTGTCGTGAGGACGGATGTTGAATGGGATCCCGGCGGGTATCGAAGCGGCGGTCGGAGCGCGGTGGCTCCGTCGCTCTCGTTACGTTTCCGTCACGCGTCCCTGATAGCATCTTGGCATAGCAATATGACGAACGGAGGAACAGACATGACTGAAGCGATGGCGCGAGCTGCTACCGTCGACACCCCGGCCCGGACGTGGGCGGGGCCAACCGTCCGTCTCCTCTCCTGTGTCTTTCTCGCCGCGGTCGTCGTGCAGGTCTTTCTCGCGGGCGCGTTCGTGTTCGGCGCCACCGATCCCGGCCCGCACCGTGAGCTCGGGTTCGTGCTGCCTCTTCTCCCCTTGATCATGGTGATCGTTGCCGCGGTCGGACGGCTCCCGGTGCGGGTGACGGGCCTGACCGCGATCCTTCTGGCGCTGACGGTCCTGCAG
>WHTR01000336.1 GCA_009377635.1 Chloroflexota bacterium | reverse complement strand
CAGGGCATCGAGGCGTACAGCGTGCTCCGCGCGATGCGAGCGATTGAGCGAGCGGACATCGCCATCGTCGTCATCGACGCTGTCGCGGGCGTCGCTGCCCAGGACGCCCATGTGGCCGGCTACATCCACGAGTCCGCCAAGGGCTGCATCCTTGCCGTCAACAAGTGGGACCTCGTACAGCAGGAGCCGCGCGCTGGCGACCGATACCGCACCACCATGCGCCGCGAGCTGGCCTTTCTCGATTACGCGCCCATCCTGTTCGTCTCGGCAGCCACCAAGCTCCACGTCACGCGGCTTCTCGATCGGGTGCTCGCCATCGCCGACGAACGCGACCGACGGGTGCCCACATCCGAGCTCAATGAGTTTATTCGGTCCGTCGCTGCCGCCCACCCGTTGACCCAACGCGGCAAGACCCTCAAGGTCCTCTACGCAACGCAAGCATCTGTGCGACCACCCACGTTCGTGCTGTTCGTCAACGAGCCTTCCATCGTGCACTTCTCGTACCGGCGCT
>WHTR01000335.1:245-511 GCA_009377635.1 Chloroflexota bacterium | reverse complement strand
CGTCAATCGTGTGGACAGACGTTTCCGAGTTCGTGCGTGGCTACACCATGCGCATGGGCAAGCAGGAAATCCTCGACGACTACGAGGCTGCACAGGTCATGGTCGAGCTCGTCAATACAGACGGCCGCTTCTCGCCGGAGAATGAGGCCGGACCCTATTTCCCAAACCTCCGGCCAATGAAACTGATACGAATCCGTGAGACTGTTCTCCCGCTGGCAGTGAACATCTTCGCCGGTCACATCCAGCGCTACGAATCGTCGCTTACA
>WHTR01000335.1:0-235 GCA_009377635.1 Chloroflexota bacterium | reverse complement strand
GATCGGATTCACCGGCCAGCGCTTTATTGACGACGGGGTGGCACAGCTCGACGCGCGGGATCTGGATGTCAATGCGCTGACGCACATCAATGACGTGGTGAAGATCGAGCTTGGGAACTACTGGACGCAGCTGCCGCAGACGTCGGAGCGGGTTGTGGTGTTTCGGGACCGGCACGCCCGGCTCACGGATACACCGTCCATGGAGAGCCAAGCGACATTCGATGGGGTGGAGCTG
>WHTR01000334.1 GCA_009377635.1 Chloroflexota bacterium | reverse complement strand
GTGGGGCTGCCCGAGGTGTGGGAGACCACTGTGGCGATGACTCGTCGCGGCGGCATCGCGAACCTCTTCGGGGGACCCAAGCAAGGTACACGGATTACCCTCGATCCCCATCGCCTGCACTACGACGCGCTCACCGTCAAGAGCGTCTACCACCACACGCCGAACTACATCAGGCGGGCGCTCGATCTCATCGTGCGCCGGGAGATCACCGCAGCCGACTTCGTGAGCAGCGAGTTTCCGCTTGGGGAGCTCGTCTACGCACTGACCCTGCACCGGGACGGCCAACTGGTCAAGGCGGGAATCCTGCCAGCCAAGGATGGGGCCCATGGAACAGATGGCAATGGAGGTCGGCCGTAGGGTCGACGACCGCCCGCTGCTTCGCCGGCTCGGCCTGACGTCGGAGAAGCCGCTGCCGTGGCTGCTGCTGGCGGTGCTGTGGCTGGCCGCGTTCAGCATCTTCCCACTCCTCTACGCCATCTACAGGAGCTTCTTCGAGTCCACGAGCAGCGGCT
>WHTR01000333.1 GCA_009377635.1 Chloroflexota bacterium | reverse complement strand
GCCGGTCCGACTGGACTTCCACCAGCAAGCTCTCTGCGCCGCCCGGCGCACACTATGCACCCATCTGACTTCCCGTGCCCGTGCATCTCAGGCGTACCGCCTCAGCGTTCCCTGAACGGCCCGACCCATGATCAGTAGGGCGGGCGAGCGTGGGACCTCCCGGTTCTCGCGCATGAAGACTCACGCACATGCCCTGAATCTCAGATCAGACAGGGGCGCTGTCGTCCAGTGGTACTCTCCTGAGCTGCACATAACAGCGGCATTTCCGCATTGCGGCGGGCGGCAGGGGCAGCGTCTTGGATGCGTGGCGTCTCTCGTAGAATGCGCTTTCTCGGGCGAGCAGCGACATCTTCACCGATCTCGCCGACACCAAGCTGGCTGAGTGCGCGATGCGTCGATCTTCGCGGCGATAGGGCGGTCCGCCCAGTGCTACGTCCACGCGTCGTTTAGTCTGTGGCCATGGGGCCCGAGGCCGACGCGGATCTTGAAGAGCTGGCCAGGCGGGCCGCCGGAG
>WHTR01000332.1 GCA_009377635.1 Chloroflexota bacterium | reverse complement strand
AAATCCAGGATCATGGGTTGCGGGAACTTGGGTGCCCCTCCGAAGCCACCCAACGTTGCGTCGAAGCTCGACGCCAGGCCCTGAAACGCTCGGTGCAAGAGCCCCGGGTCGACCGTGCCGGGCTCGGGGTTGACCGACATCCCCTCTCGAAGTGCGGATCGAAGCCCTGTCGCGCTTCGATCCACCTCGTCTCTGCGATCGCTGTACGCCTCGCTGACGCCGAGGAGGATCTGTCTGAACGAAGGAAGTCCGTGCCTCGGTTCGGGAGGGAAGTAGGTGCCACCGTAGAACGCCGCCCCGTCGGGGGTGAGGAAGACGGTCATCGGCCATCCGCCGCGGCCGGTCATCTGCTGTACCGCTTGCATATAGAGCGAATCAACGTCGGGCCTTTCTTCGCGGTCTACCTTGATGTTGATGAAGCGCTCGTTCATCATCGACGCAGTGAGAGGGTTCGCGAAGGATTCGTGCTCCATGACGTGGCACCAGTGGCACGCGGAGTAGCCGACGGACAGCAG
>WHTR01000331.1 GCA_009377635.1 Chloroflexota bacterium | reverse complement strand
AGGAGTGGGCTTAGCTCTTGCCTCGCTCCCCAGTCGGCTTTCCGAACACAATTCCGCGAACGTTGCGGCCGCGTCGGCCTGCATGCCGGGAAGCACGTGCTGGTTAGACCTGCATCGTGGAGGCGACACTTGCATGGCCTAGTCGTTCGCTGACGACCTTCACCGCAACGCCGGCCTTGAGCAAGAGGGTGGCGTGGGTGTGTCTCAGGTCGTGGAGCCGGATCCTCGGGAGCCCCATCTTGACGGTCAGTCGCTCGAAGCTATGGGAGAAGAAGTCCGGGTGGAGAGGCGAACCGTCGACTTTGGCGAACAGGAAACCCGCCTCGTTGGTCCTGAGCCCGGTCCGCATCGAGATCTCGAGTTGGCGCTTCCGCCATGACCGGAGGACTGCCAGCGTGCGCTCGTCGAGGTCGATGGTCCGAAGGGTATGAGCGCTTTTCACGTCCGAGACGATCACCTTGTAGTCGGGGGCGGTCACGTTCTGCTTGACGGATAGCCGGCCGTTGTCGAAGTGGATC
>WHTR01000330.1 GCA_009377635.1 Chloroflexota bacterium | reverse complement strand
GGTGCCGTGTGTTCGCCAGATGATCGAGGTCTACGAGCGGTACGGGGGAGCGGTCGCGGCCGTCATGCGCGTTGGATCAGACGAGGTTGCCCGATACGGCGTGATCGACGGGACGCCGGTGGCCGACCGGGTTTACCGTGTGCGTGGGATCGTCGAGAAGCCGGACCCAGCTGCGGCGCCGTCTGATCTCGCCACGGTCCACGCGTGGATCCTTCCGCCCGAGATCTTCCCGACCCTGGCGCGGACGCCTCCCGGAAAGGACGGGGAGATCTGGCTGGTTGACGCTATCGTCGATCTCCTCGGGGAGCAGCCGGTCCACGCGTTGGAGTTCGAAGGGCAGCGCTACGACGCGGGAGACAAGCTGGAGTTCCTGCAGGCGTCCATCGAGTTCGGCCTCCGGCGCCCGGACATCGGTCCGCCATTGCGCCGCTATCTGGAGCGGCTCCTGCTCGGAGAATCCTCACCGAGCTAGAACCCCGGCCGCAAAGCCCCGTCATCCTGAGGAGCGCAGCGACGAAGGAT
>WHTR01000032.1:31310-31541 GCA_009377635.1 Chloroflexota bacterium | reverse complement strand
CCGAGCCTCGATCTCCAGCCGATCAAGCAGGGGATGGCCGTTCCAGCTCGCGAGCAGCCGGGCACCCATAGCGGTCTGGGTGTGGTCAAGCGTGTGGAGAAGCGAGCCCTCCCGCCGCGAGCGGGGGCCGCGTGCGAGCTCCAGGTGTTCGCGCGTGACCGGATCGATCACCATATAGCCTCGTGCGTCGTAGACGCGAAGGCGGTCCACGACGGTGGCGGCTCGAGGCTG
>WHTR01000032.1:29040-31300 GCA_009377635.1 Chloroflexota bacterium | reverse complement strand
GCTGCGTTCGATCCAGGTAGCGCAAGATCAGCGCTGCCGCTCGGGCGGCGACCGGTGTGTCAACGAGCCCCAGCGCGGCTCGCGACGCAACGCCGAAGTGCGCGCAGAGGCGATGGTCCGCCTCTCCCAGCGAGAGTGCCTCGTCGTCGACGGTCGTCGGCACGCCACTCGGTGCCAGGTCTTCGACGGATCTCCCATCCAGGGCCAGGCACTCGGCCGGCTGAAGTCGCCACAGCTCGGCGCGGACCACCTCGGCCGCGCCGGATCCGTCGACCTCCGTGCAAGAGAACTCGCCGGTGCTGATGTCCGCGAAGGCGACGCCGAACTTCTTTTGCTCCGCGATGAGCGCCGCGAGGTAGTTTGGGCGTGCCGCTGCGAGCAGCGTCGTGTCGACCAGCGTCCCCGGCGTGATGACCCGCGTCACCTCGCGGCGCACGAGTGCCGAGCTGCTGCGGGGGGCGTCGGCCGGCTCGTCGATCTGCTGACATACGGCGATGTGGTGGCCACGCTCGACGAGCCGAGCGATGTAGGCCTCGGCTGCGTGGACCGGCACTCCAGCCATGGGCAGGCGCTCTCCGCGCCCCATCTCCCGAGCGGTCAGCGTGATGTCGCACACGTCGGCCACGGTGCGCGCGTCGTCCTCAAATGTCTCGTAGAAATCACCGAGCTGGAAGAAGAGGATGGCCCCGGGGTGCTGCTCCTTGAGCGCCCGATACTGGCGGTGGATCGGGCTTCCCGTGGGCTGGACAAAGGCGAGTTGCATGCGTCTGCTGGCTCAAGGTGAATGCGGCGGGGCGGTCCGTGGCGCGTCGGCGGCGACGGGCAATTGTGCGGATGCGGTTCGCTGGGCGCGCGCGGGGGTCGTGTCGACGGGTCGGAAGCCATTGTTGGCTGCCAGAATACTTTGACGCCCCATCCCCGTGTAGAGAAATCCCAAGCGTGCCATCTCGTCCGGGTCGTAGATATTGCGCCCATCCACGAAGACGGGCGTGCGCATCGCATCCCGCGTGCGCACCAGGTCGAGCTCCCTGAACTCGTTCCACTCGGTGACCAGAGCCAGCGCATCGCAGCCTGCCGCAAGCTCGTAGGCGTCGGTCGCGAAGGTCACATTGGAGAGCAGGGCGCGCGCGCCCTCGATCGCCGCGGGATCGTAGGCGCGAATGTGGGCGCCCTCGTGCTGCAGCAGGTGGATGATCTCGAGGGAGGGTGCGTCTCGGAGGTCATCCGTATTCGGCTTGAACGAGAGTCCCAGGATCCCGATGACTCGATCCTCCAGGGTGCCGAGGGCGGTGCGGATCTTCTGGATGAGGTCGCGTCGGACGTCGCGGTTGATGTCCATGACCGCACGGAGGAGCTGCGGGTGGCATCCGTGCACGGAGGCCATATGCTCCAGTGCGCGCACGTCCTTGGGGAAGCACGAGCCCCCATAACCCAGCCCGGCGTTGAGGAACTCTCGTCCAATACGGTGGTCGTATCCCATCCCCTCGGCAACCTGCTTGATATCCGCGCCCAATTGCTCGCAGATCGTCGCGATCTCATTGATGAACGAGATCTTCGTGGCGAGGAACGCGTTGGAGGCGTACTTCACCATCTCTGCCGTCCGCATGTCCGTGATGAGGACCGGGGCTCCGAGCGGCCCGTAGAGCTCGGCAACACGCTCGGCTGCGGCGCGGTCCGTCGCCCCGAGGACGACGCGATCCGGCGTGAGGAAATCCTGAACAGCGGATCCCTCGCGGAGGAACTCCGGGTTCGAGACGACGTTGAATGGCCACGGGCTCGTGATCTCGCGGCTGACGACGCCGGTCATCCAATCGCCGGCACCGATGGGCGTCGTGCTCTTGTTCACGATGACGAGGGGTCCGGTCATCGCCCGGGCGAGGCTCCGGACAGCCGCCTCGCAGTGCCGCATGTCGGCTTCGCCTGCCGCGCCCATCGGGGTGTCGACTGCGATGAAGGCGAACTCCGCCCCCTCGAGCCCGCTTCGATAGTCCGTTGTAAAGCGCAGCCTGTGCGCGCCCGCATTTCGAGCGACGAGCTCCTCGAGACCGGGTTCGAAGATGGGAATCGTTCCGCGCTGGAGTCCGGCAATGCGGTCCGCCGCGATGTCAATACACGCGACGTCGCTGCCCAGATCCGCGAGGCAAGCGCCGGTCACCAGACCGACATAGCCTGCGCCGATGACGGTGATCTGAGCCAATTCGCGCACCTCCCCCGGATCTGCCGACGCGGCACTATAGCAGCCGTCGTCCGTAACCAGCAA
>WHTR01000032.1:0-28941 GCA_009377635.1 Chloroflexota bacterium | reverse complement strand
ACCTCCCCCGGATCTGCCGACGCGGCACTATAGCAGCCGTCGTCCGTAACCAGCAAAGGACGACCCGTGAGTTCGCCACACTCGGTGCGTGGGCAATCGCTCGTTCGCTCTAGTACATGTCGGCGCAAGAGTACCGTCGGTTGGGGTGACCTCGTCTACTCCTCTCCTGCCGCAGCGGGAGAGGGCGGGGGTGAGGGCACCTCTGCGAGCATGGCAACTTTGAGGGTGTCCACGAGGTTGCCCTCACCTAACCTCTCCCATTGAGATGGGAGAGGGATTTGACCGAACCCGACGGCGTTTGAGCGCAACCCATGCCTTACTTCCGCCCAGATGTACTAGCCGCTCGCCGGTACGCTCGGCTCCAGCTCGTAGGCCATCACCGCCGGACCCTGCATGTCAACGACGAGCAGATGCCCCTCCCGGTCGAGGTCAAGCCCGACCGGCGTCCGGACGCGAGGCGTACCGGGCAGAGCATAGGAGGAGACCGCCCCATCCCGCACCCGGACCACAGACTGCCGCTCGGGCACCGTCGCGAAGATGTCGCCGTCGGGAGTCACTGTGACGTAGGGCTTGTTCACAATCGACTGGCTTGCCCAGGCGTCGACGGGGTACTGCGCCACTGGCTCGAATGCGGCGTCGAGGACCTGGATGCGACGATTCCAGGTGTCGGCGATGTAGATCCGCCCCTGGCTATCCACGTCGATGCCAACCGGCTCGCGGAACTGGCCGGGCCCCGTCCCCTCGGTTCCGTACGCCTGAAGGAACGTGCCCTGCTGGTCAAACACCTGAATACGCTTGTTCCCCGTATCCGTGACCAGGACGTTGCCATTCGGTGCGATGGCCACATCGCGCGGCCCGTAGAAGGCTGACGGCGCCGGCGCGGCGCCGAATGTGCCCCACTTCGCGAGGAAGCGGCCTTCCGCGTCGAATTTCTGAACACGGTGATTCCAGGTGTCCGCCACGACCACGGAGCCGTCCGGGGCGACCGCGATTCCCCACGGCTCGTTGAACTCCCCATCCCCGGTCCCGGGTCGTCCCCACTGGCGGAGGAGGGAGCCATCCGGATTGAATACCGCGACCAGGGCACTCGTGCCGTCCACGACGTAGACCCGGCCGGCGCTGTCGACGGCGACACTCTTCGGATCGCGGAGCGCCGCCTGTCCGCCAGCCTGTCCATAGCTGGACACCAATCGTGCCGGCAGCGGGGCGCTCGGCTCGGCTGATGGCGACGGCTGCGCCTGCAGGCCGCCCTCCCCAGAGACGGCGGTCCCGCCGGCGGTGAGGTCATTCCTCACGTAGAAGTAGAGCTCGCGAGCGCCAAGCGGGGGGTTCATGAGCTCTCGGTGGATGACGTAGCCTGCGAGCTTCGCCCGCGCGACGGGGTCAACGAACGTCTGGAGCACCGTGCCCCACGTCAACTGCTTGTAGTCCTCCGGGTACCACCAGTTGAGACGATAGCGGTTGCCGGTATACCCCGTGAGCTGGTCTCGGATGGGATCGAGGTTCGTCCCCATCACGAGGACAGCGGCGTAGCGGCCCGTCGAAAAATCTGGGGGCAGATCTCTCGAGAAGTACTCCTTGGCCCCGTAGTCGCGGAAGTACCACTCGAACGGCCAGGAGACCGACTCATGAACCACGGGCTCACCGCTGAGCGTCTCGGTGTAACCGCCGTCGAGCAGGATCGGCACGTCCTCCCGAAGGCCGAGCTCGTTTCCGATGCGCTCGACAGCGCCGACGATGTATGGGATGTCGGGCGAGCTCTGCACATAGACGGCCATCTCCACGGGAACATCCCCGTTCTTGTACGTGAGCTGCCAGCCCGTGTGGATCGCGTAGACGACGAGCAGCCCCAGCAGCCCCGCACCGATCGCTCCGAGGGCTTGGCGACGGCTCAGCGAGGACGCGACCCACACGCCACCCGCAACGACTCCCGCTACGACCAGCGCCAGCGCGATCCGGCGCAGGGCAGCGGTCTGCTCAGCAAGTGGGGAGTCGGCCCCCTCCCC
This sequence comes from Chloroflexota bacterium, assembly GCA_009377635.1. GTDB lineage: Bacteria > Chloroflexota > UBA6077 > UBA6077 > SHYK01 > WHTR01. The sequence continues at coordinate 26,935 of WHTR01000032.1, read as the reverse complement.
GCCGGCCGTTGCCCATGCGACCAGCGCGGCAAGGGAAAGAATGACCAGCCCCACCACGGCCCACTGCCGACCGGTCAGCCCCCATGGCCGCCTGAGGCGACTCAACGGCTCGTCCAGCGCCAGCGCGCCGAGGATCACGAGCGGCAGCGCGGGGTGCACCATCAGCCATGGCATCTTCTCAGTCGCGGCGGAATAGATGATGATCGACAGGACTGCCCACCAGAGCGTAAACCAGAAGAACAGCGTTCGGGGCCGACGTGCAAGGAACAGGGCGGCGCCCGAAAGGACGAGCGGCACGACCTCGTAGAGCGGAATGAGCAGCAGGTAGTAGAACCACGGTTGTCCGCCCCGTGCTACCTCCTGCTGCCCGAACCAGTACTGCAGCATCCCCTGCTTTCCCTCGCAGGGACCGATCGGTGGGGAGAGGACGGCAGTGCAAAGTCCCGCCAGGTTCGTGAAGAAGGTGGTGTAGAGGACGGTGCCGATGCCCAGGACGATGGCCGCGCAGATGCCGAGGCGCCTCCAGCCGATGTCGCGGATCGCGTCGGCGACCGACACTTGAAACGGACGATATCGCTCGACGACCAGGGCGACTCCGACGAAGGAGGCGATGATGAAGGCCAGGATGTAGAAGACGACTTTGGTTGCGAGAAGCAGGCCAAGCCCCACCGCGGCCGCGTACAGGAAAACCCGCGCCGGGCCGAACAGCCCGACCACGATGAGAAGGCTCTCGAAGACGATGATGCCCTCGTTGTGACCGAACCGAGAGAAATAGAGAAACGCCGGCCCGAGCGCCAGCATGAGCGACGCGGCGATGGCGCCGTATCGACCCAGCTCGTGGCGGAGGTAGTAGGGCAAGAACACCGCTGCCGTGCCGGACAGCGCCATTGGCAGCCGAGCGGTCACCTCATTGTCGCCGAAGAGGAGGAACAAGAATGCCGTAACGTGAAACAGGACGGGGCCGTGCATCAGTGGGTCGTGCACGTAGCCGCGCCCCTGGTAGAGGTACCAGCTGTAGAGGGCGTGCAGGCTCTCGTCGTGGTGCATCGCGCGGGCACCGAGGTCGAAGAGGCGAAGGCCGAGGGCGACCAGCATGATGAGGGCGAACGGGACCCAGCTCCAGTCGCGGACGGGCATCCGCTCGACTGCGGGACTTTCCGGGACTGGTACCGCCGGCACCTCCGCCTGCCGGGGCCGTTCCCACACCCGTACCATGCTGCTCTCCGCTCTGAGCGCGCCCGCCAAAACAAAATGGCGGGCCGTCGGTCGGCCCTACCGAACCACGATTATATCCTGCGGACGTCCCTCCACCAGCCCCGATCGCGACACCGCCCATTGGGCGGCCCCCGTCACATTGAGGTCTGCTCGGTCGAGGTGGGACAGCGTCCTCCACGGCGTCCGCCCTGGCGTCCGCTGCCCGCCGGCCGCGTCGAGCGGGGGGGCTGCCTCGAACTGGATGGCGCCCGCGGGCGCCGCCGCGCCGCGCTCGAGCTGACTGATGGCACGGCCGTACCAGCGAGCCGCGATCGGTGTGGATGCATCGTAGACGAGGACCACGCGCTCGTCACCGCGGGCCAGAACGTTCAGCTCCTCGAACATCTCACGGAAGGCGGGGGCGGTCTCTTCCCGCTTAAGGATCTCCGTGCCGGGCGGGCTGCCGCCGAAGCTCAGCCGCGCGATGCTGCCCGCTGAGAACACCACAAACGCCAGCGTGCCAAGAATGACCGCCGCGCGAACCCGGTCTGCGCGCGACGCCCATCGTCGCCATGCCTCGACGGTGAGCGCGCCCAGCCCGATTCCGGCGAGGGCCGTGAATGGAGGCACAGGCCGGTCAGCCCCTGCCGCGTGACCGACGATGACGAGTGCCGCGCCCCCCGATGCGATGGACAGCGCGACGACGGTCCAGCCCGCTCCACTCAGGCGATACGTCGCCAGCCTCGTCGGCAGGTGCGCAAGCGCGCCGGCGGCGAGGAGGGCGGCCGGGGCGATCGGTAATGCGGCGTACGCGACCACCGCCTGGCCGAAGTCCATCGAGAGGACGAGAAGCAGAAGCGTCCACTGGCCAAGGAACAGCGCGAGTCGGCTCCCGGCCCGCAGATCGAGGACGAAGCCCGCCGCAGCAAGAACGATGAGCGGGCCTGCGTAGGCGAGCAAGGCTGCGAGGTTGCGTGACGGGAATGTCGTGGGAGCCGCCACAGCTCCCAGCCCGGTCCATACGTCCCCCAACATGAATCCCACTCCGCGCAGGTCCATGAGCCCACCGGTCGCAGCGACCACTGCAGTGCCGACGCCGAGTGCGATTGGGCCGCGCGCTGCCTCGCCCTGGAGCGCTGCCAGCCAGCCGCGCGCCTGCGCGCGAGACAGATTCCAGGTCGCCAGTGCGCCCGCCGCGGCGGCGAGCAGAGCCAGGAGGACCGTCGGATGGTGAGCCAGCGCCAGCCCCAGTCCAGACGCGAAGGTCCACGGAGCCCAGGCGGGTCGGTCAGTGGCGAGGCGAACGGCGCTAGCGACGACGACCATCGCGAGCAAGGCCGTCATCATGGCCGGGTCGGCGACTTGCGAAAGGTGGACCATGATGGGCGAGACAGCGATCAGAACGCCGGCCGTCAGGGTTACGCGCGATCCGAGTAGTCCGGTCAGCAACGACGGGGTCAGGGGCAGAGCAGCGCCAGCCAACGCCGGGACGATGCGAGCCGTCACGTCACTCGCGCCGAAGAGCCAGAACAGGCCTGCTATCAGACGGGCAAGCAGGGGTGCGCCGCTGGCCACCAGAGAATCGCCTGTCTCGCCCAGCGCCGCCTGCCACGCGGCGAACGCGAGGGCTGCCTCGTGAGAGTCGAGCGGGGCGCGATCGATCATGGCGATCCGCAGCACGAGGCTGCCGATTCCCAATGCTCCCCACAGGAGGTGGATGGACCGGGGACCGGAGACCGCAGTCGTCAGGGTCTGTGACAGGGAGCTCTCGGGTCTCATCGCGCTGCCCTCAGGTCGCGGGCGGGCCGGACTCCGTAGATCGCCGTATTGCCGCTCCGATGGACGACTGGTAGGGCGCGCTCGATTCGAGCCTGAACGTCTGCCCCGTACAGCTCGCGCTCCAATGAACCGACAACCACGTAATCCATGCCCAACCGGTCAAGCTCGGCCCGCCAGCCGATGTCATCGAGATCCGTGTACACGCGGCGCGCCAGCTCCTGACGCAGGTCAATCTCCGGCCTCGGGCCCCGCCACTGGAGCTCATGCCCGACCCATCCCACGAGGGTCGGCGTCCCGGCAAACGTCGCAAACCGCCCCGCGTCCGTGTAGTCCTGACCAACCGCCTCCACCACACGCGCGAGGGGATCATTCACTCTCAGCCAGTCGATCGCCGCCACGTCGTCAGGCCGGGTCGCGCGGAGGTACGCGAGGCCGTCCAGCGTGGGAGTTCCCGCAAATGCGTCGGACTTCGTGTGCGTCGCGGCGATCGGGTAGAGCGCTCCGGCCGCGGCGAGGGCCGCCGCGAGCCCCAGTCCGGTCGCCGCCAGTCCGCGGAACACGACCGAGGGGCGCCCGAATGTCGCGCGACGCGCAACGGGCCCCGCTGCGCGCCCGGGACGAGCGTCTTGCCGGAGCAGTGTGACCAGCTCCCAGGTCAACGGAGGGACGGCCAGCGCGAGGAGGATCCACGCGTCGTAGTAGAGCTTGAACACGGTGTTCATCCGAGAGTCGAAGACGTCTTGGAGAAACAGCAGCTCCGGGAGCAGGATGCTCCCCAGACCCACCGTCGTCATGATGCCCGTCGCTATGCCCACCGACGACGCTCCCGCTTGCGCGCGCCACCAGGTGAGCGCAAGCCAGAGCAAGAGTGTGGCGACGAGCAGACCCAGCGCCGGCTCACCTAGGACCGCCAACGCGATGCCCAGGACGGCGGCGAGTGCAAAGACCCAGCGGTTCGGCACCCGGCGTCTCCGACCGGGTCTCGACCCTCCGTCTCTCAGCACCCCGAGGATGCCGGCTACCACCGGGAGGACCAGCAAGGGGCCGAACAAGACGAGGATCGTCCCCAGGTCGGTCCGGTCGGCGACGATGCCGATTCCCAGCGGCGGTGAGATGTAGCCGATGAAGTATGGCATGAACAGCACGACAGAGAGCAGGAACACCAATGCGAGCTCGCCGCCCCGAACGGCGACGGCTGACCAGGAAACGGATGTCCCCGCGTGCACTGCCGCGAGCGTGGCGAGCGCGAACAGCCCCCAGAACACCGGCACGTCCCACGTGTTGAACGCAATCACTGCGCCGAGCACGACGGGCGTCACCGCGAGTCTAACCCGATCCCCCGTGAGCGAGGGCCGGGCGATGACCTGGTGCACCGCGAGCAGGGCGACGAGGATGCCCAGGGGGATCGCCATGTAGTGTGGGTGCAGGTCACCCAGGAGGAAGCTGAAGTAGGGAAACTCCGTGATCCCGTCCGGCTGGATGTTCGGAATCACCCGCGCGGCGCGAAACCACCAGGCGCCGTCGGGTGGAGGGAACCCATGGGACGTCAGCTCGAGATTCTTAACGCCGAGGGCTGTCCAGAAGGCGTGGTCGCCGATTCCACTCGCCAGCAGAAGCTCGATGACAGCCTGCAGGTTCCCCATGACGGTGAGCGCGAAGGCGCCGAGCGCGCCCGCGGCCAATGCGGCCCGGAGCCCGGCGCCCGCCATCCGGACCAGGCCGGAGACCAAGCCAAAGGCCCCGACAGCCGCCAGGGCGAAAACCATCGCGACGGCCAGGTTGTATGCCACGCTCGGCTCGATGGCCATCGCCTTCGGTATCAAGGACTGCGTGAGATAGCCCAGGTAGTAGTAGGGGAGTGCGTGCCCCGCGAGCCAGAGGTCCTGCGCGGGCAGTTGCACCGCTTGGATCAACGTGTGCAAGAACGTGAAATCCATCTGCTTCTCCTGGCCGGCGATCGCCGCGTTGTGCGAACGAATCCAGACGCCGCCTAGAAAGCAGATCAGGAAGATCACCTCCGCCCCGATGGCGAGCGCGCGGGCGTCCTTCCAGCCACGCGCAGCCGTCGGGTCGGACGGTGGAAGCACGACTCGGCCCCACGCCAGCCAGGCGATCGCGCCGAGGGCCACCGCCAGGACGATCGTCGTCGGCCCGGTGAAGGCGGTGAGCCCCAACATGCCCGTCGACCAAGCCGCGTAGGCGAGGACGATGAGCCCCAGCATCTTCGCCGCGGCGTAGCCGCGATCCGGAAGCGCTGCGAACAGGCGGCCGGCCAGGGGAAGGGCCGCGAGTCCGACGAACTCGATGGCGACCAGCCACAGGAGAACGTCGGTGATGGCAGGCCGTGGCATGAGCGCCTCCTACCGGACCACGCGGTAGATCGACACGGTGGTGTTCTGATAGACGCGATCGAGAGACGACCCGACCATGGCTTCGAACTTGTCGAGCCCCTCCTGCGGATAGAAGGCGCGTTCCAGCCCGCCCACGTAGATGTACTCCACTTGATACCTGTTCAGCAATGGGCCTACCACGCTAGGAGATGGTGATCGAAAGATCTGCTCGACGTCTCGCGTCCGCTCATCGACCATGACGGCGAAGTCCCCACGCTGCTGCCTCTCATGCCAGTCCCACCCGAGAACGGTCGGCAGCCCCGTGTAGTTCGCGACCCGTGACCTCCAGTGATAGAGGGGGGAAAGGCCTTCGACGATGACGGGCGTGCCCTGGATGTTGACCAGCATCCAGCGGATCGCCTGGTAGTCGTTCGGCAACATCAGGTCGCGACCGTTGTCCTCGTAGGTGGCCTGGCTCATGTACGCCATGCCGTCGAGGCCCGGTGGTTGGTCCACGATACGGTACTGCAGTTTCGCGGGTGTCCCCAGCAGTGGGTAGAGGAGCGTGGACCCGATCAGGATGGCCAGCCCGATTCCGACCCAGCGCCGCCATCCGGTGAGAAGCCAGCGCGATCCCCACGCGCGTCGGGCGAGGAGGGTCAGGATCACGCCGCTGGCGATGGCGAAGAAGAGCCAGGCTTGCAGATAGAACTTGAACACCGTGTTCATGCGCCCGATATCGCCCTTGAGCGTCACAACCTCCACGCCGGCCGTGACCGCGAGCGCCGTTCCTGCCAGGAGGAGCGCGAACAACACCTCGGGCCGCGGCCGCCGGAGGACAGCCACGAGTGCGAGCGCGCCGATGCCCGCCGACGCAGTCGCAACCACGGGCGCGCCTGCCATCCACAGCAGCACAGCCAGAAAGGCGATGCCGGTCATCGCCCGCACCGCCGCGGTATCGAGCGCCGGCGTCGAGGCGAATGTCTGTGCCGCGGTCAATGCTGACGCCTGCGGGAACGGACTGAGGCGTCCCAAGGCAGCGAACATGGCGGCGCCGAGACGCGCGCGCAGCGCCGAGAGCTGACATGCCAGATACACGGCCAGGATCCCCAGGAAGCAGCCCATGATAATGACGTAGTGGCCTGCCGTCGTCTGGGACCGGGCAAGCTCAACTCCCGAATAGAACAGCCCGTAGCGGCTCAGGTACGGTGCGATGAACAGTTGGCTCAGGAAAAACACGCCGACCGTCAGCGCGAAGGCCCGGCCCACGGTCGCGATCCAGCGCTGCTCCCGGCGTCGACTCTCGCCGAGGAACAGCGCCGCACTAATGAGTCCGAGGTAGGTTGGGAAGTCCCAGGAGTTGGTCATCTGGACGATGCCGAGGAGGAGAGCGGCGAGGATCGCTGTCAGCGTGGCCGGTGCGACAACAGATCGAGCGATCGCGCGCGCTACGTCCGCGGGCCGCTGAACGCCGTCCGTCGGCATCGCAAGGGGTTGGCGGACCAGGTTGAGAGCGAGCCCAACGATCAGCATCCCAAGTGGCATTGCGATCATGTGGGCATGCAGATCGCCGTAGAGAAAGGTGAAATAGGGAAACTCGGTGATCGGGATCGTGGGCTCTGTCGTTATCACACGGGTCGGGTCCCAGAAGCTGAACGCGAATGACGGGAGCTCGTACCCGAAGAAGAAGGAGCCGAGCCAGATTACGGCGCCTCGCATGGCACCCACTGTGCCCGCCACGCCGGGAATCACGCTCTGGATGGTTCCTTCGCCGACGCGTCCCAGATACTCGACGACCTGAACGAGACCGTGGAGATTCCCCACCAGGATCGCAAGCCCCGCTCCGGCAACTCCGCCCCCCAGCGCCCACAGTTGGCGACGGCTGGAAGAGTGGGGATTGCTGATCAGGACGTTATAGACGGCCGAGGCGACGCCGACAGCCGTCAATGCGGCGATGGTCGGAATCGCCAGGTTGTACGCCACCCAGGGCACGATGCCGGTCAGCTTCGTCAGGGACGCCACGATCACCTGGCCGAAGTAGTAGTAGTTGATATATCCGCCGGCGAACCACGGGTCATACGGCGGAAACCACGTCGACTTGATGACCGCGTTGAGATACGCGAAGTCCATCGGCTTCTCGCCGCCGTACGCCGGGTGCCAGAGGTCAGGATTCGCGGCTCGGAGGGCCGTGAACCCGACGAACGTGACGGTGAAGAGCATCTCGGTCGCGACGACCGGGCGCCAGCGGAGCGCCATGTCCGCGATGAACGCCTCGCCGCGGCGGCGAAGGATGAGGCATGAGATCGCTGCGAGAAGCACGACCGACGACGCGATGGACCACCTGGTGTATGGGACCAGATGTATGCTGGCGAGCAGCCACGGCGCGTACGCGATGGCGACGACGGCGACGATCTTCGACAACGGGTAGCCCGCGTCACCAAGCCGACGGCAGAGGAACCACGTGAGTGGTAGCCCGAGCAGGCCGATGAGCTGGACCGTCAGGTACCAGACAGGGATCGAGGCGTGGTTCGCCAGCGAGTCCGCATCGAACAGCTCGGTCCATGTTCCCCCAGCGCGTGCTGCCTCGGCCTCTCCGCTGTCCAGGAGCAGCGCGCCTTTCGCGGCCTGGGTCGGCCGCAGCCCGGTGATCGCCCGATCAAGAGCCACGCTGTCCAGGACCGTCCGGATGTGCTCCGGCGAGTAGCCAGCGCTCTTCTGAAAGATCGTGACCTTCGGGTGGTCGTAGACCGTGAAGAGCTCTTCGGCGTCGTCGTCGACCAGCTCGATCCCGAACAGCGACGGGCGCGACGTGAACTCCGCGACCTGCTCGAAGCCGAGCTCGCCGGCGAAGAGCGCTTCGTAGTAGCGGGTCGTCATCGGATACCGGAGCGCAAGCTTCGGAATCGAGCCGTACAGTCGGTTGCTGGAGAGGATGATGTAGTTGGCCTCCTCCAGCTTCGTCGCGAGGAGCTCGCGCTTGTCCGTCGTGTCCTCGTCGTACATCGGGAGCTCGACACCCGTGTAGATCGAGAAGGCGTCCTTCCCATCCAGCCGCAGGGGCAGCGGATCGTCCCAGTGCTCCCACGCAATGTGGGACCCGGGAGCAACATTGGCATAGACCCACTCGGAGGCAACGACCCGCGTCGTGGGTTTCGTGTAGATGGAGGCGTAGGCGAGCCCGGAGAAGACGGTCCACCCGACCACTGCTCCGCAAACAGCATAGGCGACCGCTCGCTGGACGGCTGGAACGGGACGCACGTTTGACCACGCAAGGCCGGGGTGGTTCTGTATCCTCCGCCATGCCGTGACCACGAGGAACGCCGCGAAGATCGTGAGCTGGGGGTAGATCGGGAGAAGGTACCGCATTGGCTTGGCGAACTGGACGCCCCAATAGGCCAGATTCACGACGATCCACACGACGCCGAGGACGTGCAGGTAATTGTGTTGAGGCTGGCGCACGAGCTGATACACGGCGAGCAGGAGGCCGAGCAGTCCAGCGATGGCCAGCGGGGGGCCCATGCCCCAGAGCACCATGTTGGTGATCTGCCACACCACCGGGGTGGTGCCGGTCCACTGGTGACTCGGCGGATAGTCCGCCAGTCCGGAGGCGAACCGTTGCCAGGTCTCGAGGTCCGCGACCCACGTTGCGTTGGGCGCTGTATCGAGGATGCCCGGGCCGGCGAAGGCGTACGGCTGCGCGAGCCGAAATGTGACAAACGCGAGCGCAGCGGCCGTAGCGACGCCGACCAGCAGGTCCTCCCCGAGGGAGGATCGTTGCTCGGCGTCCTCGCCCAGTCGAGCGATCCGCAGCCAGATGATCCACGCCGCGCCCAGCACGACGACGCCGAGCATGCCGGCCGTGATCTTTGTCGCTATCGCGAGGCCCGTGACGACCCCCAGCAGCGCCCAGTGCACGAGGGAACCTGACGTCGCTACCCGGACTGCGAGATAGAAGGCCAACGTCGCGAGGAGGGTGAGGGGCGGCTCAACTGTGAAGAAGTGAGCGGCCTGGATCTGGAGGACCGTAAACGCCGCGAGCAGCACCGCCAGGAGCCCGACGGCGTTCCCATAGAGACGCCGCCCGATCAGAAAGATCAAGAGGATGGTGAGGAGGTCTGCCATGGCCGATACCATCCGGCCGAGCAGGTGGATCTCCCCGTACGTCGTCAGCTGACGCAGGTGATCGACTAGATCGGCCACTGGACCCGCCGGAGCCGCTGGGAGCCCGGTCGCCGTCGCCTGCACTGCCTCTGCGACCCAGCGAACCACAAAGAGGGGGAATGTCCCGTAGACGTAGGAGCCAAAGTCTCGATTGTACGGATTGAGTGGCGAGCCGGCGGTATCAAAGTACCCGGCGACGCTCGACGGCAACCGGATGCGGTCGGCAACCATCGTGATGAATCGCTCGTCTGGATGGAGGTGATGGCCGTCGTCCCAGTTCAGCCCGACGAACCGCAGCACGGCGGCGGCGAGCAGAATGCCGCCGAGAGCGAGCGACACATGGCCAGACAGCGATCTGCGGCCATGCCTGCCTGCGCCTACGGGGCGTGTGTCCGTCTCACCCGCTTCGTCCAAGCCGTCGGCAGTCCCGGCGTCGGCCGGGGATAGGTCGGGAGGCGACGGAGTCGCGCGCGGCGTTTCCGAGGTGGGCTCACGGCTCCCAGGCACCACCGGCTCTTCGCCATCGTGGGGCTGCCCTGGAATGGACATGCAGGCGCCGTGGCTCCTCGCGAGGTTTGCGCCTTACGGCCGAGCGTGCGCAATGGGGGGCTGGTCCGCTCCCAGGCGGGGACACCAGCAGTCTCTGACTCGCCTCGTGCGGTCGATTATACGGGTCGAATCGGATCGTGTGTTATGCTTCACGGTGCTCGGGCAGCTTCGCCGTCGGCCCCATGTAGCGACCACCTGTGGCTGGAATGGATTCGCGGAAGGTCCTCATAACCGGAGGGGCCGGTTTCATCGGCAGCAACCTCGCGGATGCCCTCGCCGCCCGAGGCCATCAGGTCACGCTCTTCGACAACCTGTCGCGCCGGGGGGCGGCGAAAAACCTCGCGTGGCTCCGGCAGCGACACCACGAGGTGTTGCACTTCGTCCACGGCGATTGCCGCGAGTTCGACGCGCTCGTGGACGCGACGCGCGGGCGACACGTCGTCTATCACCTCGCCGGCCAAACCGCAGTGACATCGTCTGTCGTTGACCCGAGGGGCGACTTCGAAGCGAACGCGCTCGGCACGTTCAATGCGCTCGAGGCCGCCCGGCTGGTGGGCGACGACCCTATCGTTCTTCTGGCATCGACGAATAAGGTGTATGGGCGTATGGAGGCCGCCTCCATCGTCGAGCGCGACGGCAGGTACGAGTTCGACGGCTTCCCCGACGGGATCCCGGAGACCCAGCCGCTCGATTTCCACTCGCCATACGGCTGCTCGAAGGGAGCGGCGGATCAGTACGCGCGAGACTACGCGCGCATCTACGGGTTGCGTTCGGTTGTCCTTCGCCAGTCCTGTATCTACGGGCAGCGCCAGATGGGGATCGAGGATCAGGGCTGGGTCGCCTGGTTCGTCATCGCTGCGGTCACGGGTCGGCCGATCACGATATACGGCGACGGGAAGCAGGTCCGCGACCTCCTGCATATCGACGACCTCCTGCGGGCATACGACGCGGCAGTCGAGCGGATCGACGTCGCGAAGGGGCAGGTCTACAACATCGGCGGTGGGCCGAGACACACGCTTGCTGTCTGGACCGAGCTCGGGCCCCTGCTGGGGAGGCTGCTCGGCCGGGAGGTCGAGGTGGCAGCTCACCGTGACTGGCGCCCCGGCGACCAGCCCGTCTTCGTGTCCGACATCCAGAAGGCGGAGCGAGAGCTGGGCTGGCGACCGATCATCGGCGTTGAGGAGGGCATCCAGCGCCTCATCGCGTGGGTGCAATCCAACCGTGAGCTGTTCGATGACGAATCATGAGAATCCTCATCGCCCTCACCTACTACCGCCCCCACGTGAGCGGCCTCACGATCTACGTTGAACGCCTTGCCACCGCGCTGGCGGGACGCGGACACGCGGTGACCGTCCTGACGTCAGCGTATGCCCCTGGCTTGCCCCGCCAGGAGACTTGGGGCGGGGTCCGGATCGTGCGGGTCCCGGTCGCGGCGCGGGTGAGCAAGGGGGTGCTCATGCCGACGCTGGGGCTTCAGGCGACGCGGCTCGCGCGGGACCACGACGTGCTCAGCCTCCACCTACCCCAGTTCGACGTGGCCGGCATCGCCTTGCGCGGGCGGGTGATGGGGAAGCCGACAATCCTCACCTACCATTGTGATCTGAAGCTCCCCGGCGGCCCCTTCAACCGGATTGTGGACCGAGTCGTGTATGTCGTCAACGACCTCGCCGCGCGCCTGGCCGACAAGATCGTCACGTACACGCAGGACTATGCGAGCCACTCACCGCTCCTGTCGCGCTTTCCGGAGAAGCTCGTCGTCATCCCTCCCCCGGTGGTCATGTCCGTTCCGTCGATCGAGCAGGTGGCGGCGTTCGATCAGGCCCACCGCGTTCAGGGAGGCCCGATGATCGGTTTCGCTGCCCGCTTCGCGGCGGAGAAGGGGGTCGAACACCTCATCGACGCCATGCCAAGCCTGACGGCGCGCTTTCCGACGCTGAAGGTGCTCTTCGCTGGACCGTACGGTGACGTCGTGGGTGAGCATGCGTATTGGGCGCGCCTACGACCGGCGATCGATGCGCTGGGCGCCGACTGGGAGTTCCTGGGGACGCTCGCTCCGTCCGAGATGCCCGCGTTCTTCGCGGCCTGCGACGCCGTGGTCGTGCCCAGCCTGAACTCGACCGAGTCCTTCGGTCTCGTGCAGGTCGAGGCCATGCTCTGCGGCACGCCGGTGGTTGCCAGCGACCTGCCCGGCGTACGGCAGCCCGTGCGGATGACTGGCATGGGGAGGATTGTGCCCCCGGGCAACGCCGCAGCGCTGGCCGAGGCCGCGATCGACGTGCTGGAGCGGCGGGACGCGTTCGTCCGTCCGCGGACCGAGATCGAGTCCAGGTTCGATCTGGGCGCGACCGTGCGGAGCTATGAGGCCCTCTTCGAGGCCGAACTGGCTCGCAGCCGGCGCTCACGCCCGGTTCCCGGACCCGTCCGATGACGAATACTGTGCGGTCGGTACCATCGGGCACAGCCCCCTCCCCATTCGCACGGAGCCGGCAGGCTGGCGACGTCTTTCAGCGCCACGTTTCCGAACTACCGCCACACCGTGCGCTTCTGCGTGCGGTCGAGGCCCGGCTCATGGGCCGGGTGCCGCTTCGGCCACCGGTGCTGGACGTCGGGACGGGCGACGGGCACTTCGCGTCCGCGACGTACGAGACACCTATCGACGTCGGGATCGACGTGCGCTGGCGCGACCTAAAAAGGGCCGCTGGGCGGCCGGGTGCGTATCGATCCGTTGTTCGAGCGAACGCGACGGCGCTCCCCTTTCGTGACGGGACCTTCAATACTGTGCTCAGCAATTGCGTGATCGAGCACGTGCCCAACCTGGAAGCGACGCTGCAGGAGATCCACCGTGTGCTCGCGCCGGGCGGGGCGTTCGCGACGACGTTGCCGAGCGAGCACTTCGCGGACTTCCTGCTGGGCAGCACACTGCTTCGAGCGCTGAGGCTCCGCGGTCCGGCCCGTGCCTACGGCCAATTCTTAAACAGTATTTCTAAACATCACCACGTGTACCCGCCCCGGGTGTGGCGCGTCCATCTCGAGCGCGCTGGGTTCCGGGTCGTCGAGCACCACTACTACTTCTCTCCTCGCGCCCATCGGGTGTTCGACCTGTGCCACTATCTCGGCCTCCCAAACCTCATCACGCGCGTTCTCACGGGCAGGTGGGTGCTCCATCCTGCGCAGATGTGGGCGTTCGATCGGTGGCTCCGAGCCTACTACGAAGAGACTCTGGCTGAGGTTGGGGCCTACCAGTTCATCCGCTGCCAGAGGGACGACGAGGGCGCGAGGAACACCCAGAAGTCCTTCCCGTCAACGCTGGACGCGTAGCGCCTCCGCTGCCCATCCGGGAATGTGTCGTCGAGCAGTCGGAGCGCGTCTTCATCGCGCGGTGATACGAGGAACAGCTTGCTCGCCGGATCGCGCGGGAGTTCCCGGAGACGTTCGCGGCCGGCGGGTGTGTCCAGCGGGAGGGCGTTATTCCACGTAGGACTGCCCGCCTTGATTCCGATGTTGCGTGTGTCGGCCCAGTGCGGGTACGGAACGTGGTAGACGTTCTGGAGATCGCCCCCCGTGCCGACGAACGCGCGCACGACGCTACCCATCTCCCGCGTGTTCCACGTCGCCTCGCGATACTGCGCGTCGTATCGAACGAAATACCAGTCGTAGCTGAGGATGCCAGCGGCAAGCAGGAGGAGCCCGAGGGGCAGCACAGCGACTGGCGCGCCCCAGCGGGCCAACCGCGGCCAGTGCGCGAAGAGGGCGCGAACACGTGCCGCCCAGAGCACGGCCGGCCACGCGGCGATGATGAAGACAACGGGGATGACGCCCCCTGCCCGAACGACGCTGGGGTTCTCGTCCGGAAAGGCAATGCTCGTCGTCGAAGGGAGAAGCAGGACGAAGACCGCTGTCAGGAGATAGATGCTTGCCCGATCCCCGTATCGGATCAGGCGCCACAGAATATACGCAGCGCCGAGAACGAACAGGGCACCGCTAACCGTGTCGAGCGTCGGTGAGCCCGGAACCGTGTTGACGCTCACGACGTCACCGCGATAGTTGAACATGAGCAGCGCATTCTTCACGTTGTCGAGGAACGTCATCACCCAGTTGGCCGGCAGGTCGCGCTCCGCGTCGGTCGCCCGGCTGAGCGCCCGGAACCAGAACTCCTGCGGATGGTCGACCATGAACCGTCCGAGGGGCAGGAAGACCAGGAGCGCTGCTGCGCCGCCGAGGAAGGCGTTGAGCCAGAATCGGGGGTTCATCGCGCTCGTCTCCCGGAGGGCTGGTTGGTCGCCGTCGCCCGGTTCCGCGCGGCCTTTCCGAACGGTCCACCAGTCCAGCAGGAGCTTCAGCCCCACGAGTCCCGCGAGAAGCAGCGGCAGGACGCGCGTAGGCGTGTAGGTGTGGAGCGCCAGACCCGTGAAGAGGCCGCACAGGAGCCAGTCGTTTCGACGGTTGTATTTGAACGCGCGAACGAGGAAGTAGAGCACGGGCGCCGCGAAGGCTGGCGCGAATGGGAATCGAAGTCCGACGCGCACGATCGCCACATGCCAGAAGGAGACGGCCATGAGAGCGGCCGCCATCAGGCCGACCTGACGGTTGTACAGCTCCTTTCCGAGAAGGTACATCCAGGGAAGCGCAAAGACCCCGAAGGCAGACGTGCCAACCTTCAGCGCCAGGTGGTCGACCGGAAGTTGGAGAACGGCCACGGTCGCCGCGGCGAGGTAGAAGTGAAAGGCCTCGCGTCCGGTGTTTCGTACGAAGAAGATTGGCCGGTCCCCGTGAAGAACGTCCCACACATCCAGCAGCTTCTCCGCGTGGTCGCTCGTCATCTCGGCCGGGATCCGGTCGAGCTCGGAGAAGCGGAAGAGGGCTCCCGCGAGGACAATGAGGGCGATCAGCAGTGCGGTTGGGGAGCCGCACGGAACCGGTCTTCTCCTCACCCAGTCGTGGCGCCCAGGGCCATCGGGGCGACGAATACGCAGAACGGACCGTGTGCGGCCAACCGCCGCTAGGACGAAGCCGCTGGCCGAACCCACCGGGAGTTCCCAGCAGTCGGCCAAAAACAGCGCCAGCGAGCTCAGCCACAGGGCGACGTTGACGAGGGTGAACTGGTTGCCGCCGAAGGCCACCCACGCGCCTCCAGCGAGAAGCAGGACCGTCGGGATTCGGAGCGCAGCCCAGGGTCGCAATCGGCTGAGGCCTTCCTTTAGAAGGAAGAGGGCGAGTGGTCGGGCATGCTGAGGGTGCGCTCCAACAGACTCGCCTACACGGTCGGCGCTCGTATTCGCTGACTCGTTCGACCCCGCCTTGCCACTGGGGAGCCCAGCGCGAAACAGCAGAAGCGCCAGGGCGTAAAGCAGGACGCCGTCGACTGCGTACGGCGAGCCCGCGAGCACGGCCTGCGCGCAGATGGCCACGCCAATCGCGCCCGAGAGGAGCAGCACGACACGCGGCCCGTGAGCGACGCCCTCGCGCCGGTCGCCTCCGCCCGGTCTCATGGACTCCGGACGCGACGGGATGGGTCGGGTTGGCCCCGCCGCGCCGGCGTTCGTTGGCTGGTCGATGCCTGCCATGGTGATGTTCTCATGAAGCTCACGGAATCGCTGCCGAATGATCCGAGGGCGAACGAGTGCATTACTTCTCCTGCGCACGCCCTTGTTGCCGCCGTAAACGGCGGGCCAGGGGACGGCCTGTAGGCCCGCCCTTCAGTGCGGCATCCCTCGCATTCGTGCGGCCTACAAATGGCAACGACCGTGACACGTGACCCATTCAGTTCCGTCCGACGTGCGGGAGGCGGCCGCCTTGGCGCGGTGAAGCACCTGGGTCGACGGTCAGCGTGGATAGCTGTTGAACAGGTGGCCCCACCCGGTGTCCATCATCTGCGCGATCCGCTTCTTCCCGACGAGGGGGTACCAGAATCCATCGTGGTAGAGCCGGGAGGCGGCGTACGCCCAGGGAACCAGGGGCCCGCGCAGGAGGAGGTGCTCCAGCGGCTTGAGGGGTCCATGGTAGATGAGCTTCTGGCCGCGGCTGGCCAGCGTGTCCTCGTCGCGATGGAAGTGGAAGTCGATCCCGTCGATCTCCTCCCCGACGATCTCGACCTCCCGCACATCGCCCGATCCAAGCCCTGCCTCGTGCGCGAGGCGAATGTAGCGAATCGAGAGCGGATCGAACCCCATCATCTTCGCGGCCACGGCGTCGATGGCCACCTGGTCTGCGCTCGCGAGCAGGTAGTTCGTCACATGGGGCACCGTGGCCCGAGGGCCCGGCCCGTCGCCGGCGATCGTCCCGTCCATCACGGCAAAGAGCCCGGGGTGGATCTCCTGTTGAATCTGAAGAAGGTCGACGAGGGCGTCGTGGATGACGCTGTGCGTCCAGTGACGCCGGTCCTGGAGGAGTCCTCCGAACGCGTTCTTCATGGCGCCCGTCGTCGTCGTGAACACGTGCGTCTTCATTGTCGGCAGATGGACCATGTCGATCCCATAGAGCAGCTTGGGGATGAGGATCCCCTCTGGGAAGATCGTGTGCAGAACACGCGTCGGCTTAGACGGTTCGTGGAGGACCCACTCCACCTCCGCGTCATGCGTATGGACCGTGGGCACACGCCATTTCCGCGTGACCGACAGGTGCTTATTGTTCACTTCGCCGACGCGAGAGTCGACAACGACGGTGCGGTTGTGGATGCCGATGAGATTCTCTCGAGCGTGGCCGTCCTCGACCAGTGCGCGGATCACTCCGTCGAGCTGCCAGGGCGTCGTCGAGCAGGCCGGATAGTACACCTGCCAGGAGACATTGATCTTCAGCCCTGTCCGACGGGACGGACTCAGGACGTGTGTCGAGCCCGCCATGCGCATCGCACGGCCAATATCGTCGAGCACCGTTTCCGGCCGGGTCTTGACGACGGCCACACGAGGCCGCGCCGCCGGCTCGCTCGGGTGCAATTCCGCCTGCTGGCGCGTGGTCGCCATGACGTCCTCCGCGTGCGCAAGATCATATCAGACGTTCGCTCCATGGATTGATTCTGGACGGCCCGCCCGAGTAGCATTAGGGATATGAATCGTTAGGGGTCTGAATTGATCTCTACGCTCACCTCCGATGCGGCCCGCGTCCTCGATTGCCTGCCTGCCGCCCGCCGTGCCCTCGGCTCCGAGGTTCGCGGTGGTCCGGAAGGAGAGACCATCACCGCTGGCCAGTTCTTCGCCCTTCGCGCCCTCGTTGAGCGCGACCGAACGGCCGGGGACCTGGCGCGCTCCATCAATGTCACCCTTCCCACGCTGACGCAGCTGACGGACGGATTGGTGCAGCGGGGCCTGGTGGAGCGGTATGCCGACCCGACAGACCGCCGCAAGGTATGGCTGCGCCCGACTGACGCCGGCCGGAGCACGTACGGCCGTGCGCGCGACGGAGCGGAGCGGCGCATCGCGGCGATCTTGCGTGCTCTCAGTCCGTCGGAACGGCGGGCGTTGATCAAGGGGCTGGAGGCGTTCCGAGCCGCGGTCCGGACGGAGCGCCAGGGGGTGAGACGACCCCGTGTCCACGGCGAGTGATCCTCCCAGGGGCACTGCCATCGAGCAAGCACCGCCCGCCGGTCGCGGTCCGACCCGGTGGCCGAGAGTCGTTTCTTCCTTCGAGAGCGCCAACTTCCGCTGGCTCATGGCGTCGATCGTTGCAGGCACGACCGCCAACTGGATGGAGATCGTCGTCCGCAGCCTAATCGTCTACCAGCTCAGCGATTCGGCTCTCGCGATCGGGATCGTCAACAGCTCCAAGTCGGCGCCGATGTTGCTGTTCGGCTTCGTCGGGGGCGTGCTCGCGGACCGAGTCGATCGCCGGCTGCTGCTCTCCACAACCCAGGTGTTCAGCGGGTCGATCGCCCTCACGCTTGCCGTCCTCGTGCTAACTGGCAACATCGAGGTGTGGCACTTCTTCGTCGCGGCGTTCTTCGAGGGTATCGCTGGGGCACTGCAACAGCCTGCGCGTCAGGCGCTCGTCCCTTCTGTCGTGCCGCGGGAGCACCTCATGAATGCGGTCACGCTGAGCCAAAGCACGTGGAACGTCTCTCGCATGGTTGGGCCGGCGCTCGCTGGCGCTGCCGCGGGCCTCGGGGGACCCGCCGCGGCGCTCTTTCTGGAATCGGGTCTCTACGGGGTTGGCGCTCTCGCCATCGCGCGGACCCGGATTCGGCCCCGGCTCACAGACGCTCCTGGCGGCCCCTCTCCGGTGGGCGCGCCCTGGCGTGGCGGACGACCCGCCCGCCAGCGCGTGCGCTGGGTCGACAGCTTTCGTGGCTACGGGTACCTGCGAGAGAATCCGGTCATCGGGTGGCTCGTCGTGCTGGCGCTTGTCCCCATTCTGTTTAGCTTCGCGCACCAGGCCCTAGCTCCCGTCTTCGCTACGACCGTGCTTGGCATGGGTGCCGGTGGGGTGGGCATCCTCCTCGCCGCGCCCGGTGTCGGCTCCGTCGCAGCGACCGTCCTGGTCGCCTCCGCCGGCGAGCTGCCGCGCAGAGGCCTCTTTGTCTTGGGGGGCGTCGTGCTCCTCGGCTTTGCCACGATGCTCTACGGGTTCTCGACCTGGGTGTGGCTCTCGCTCGCTGCGCTCGCCCTCCACGGGTTCGCCATGACCGCCTTTCGTTCTGTCAACCAAACGTTGGCCCAGCTCAACACGCCCGACGAGTACCGCGGACGCGTCATGGCGGTCTACGCTGCCGACCGCGGGCTGCATCCGGTGAGCACCCTGGGGGTGACCTTCATGGCCGACGTCTGGGGCGCGTCGCTTGCCGTGGGCGTCATGGGCGCCGGGTGCGTGCTCGTGGCCCTCGGCGTCGGCGCGGTGTCCCGGACGCTGCGAAGCATAGACTGATGCGCTCGCAGCGCGATGAGCGGCTCCGGCTCTTTGTCGCGATTGAGCTGCCGGAGGCGTGGCGCCAGGCGCTCGCGGACGAGGCGCGCCAGCTCGAATCGGCGGCGCCGGGGGTGGGCCGCTGGGTCGACCCGCACCGCATGCACCTCACGCTCGTCTTTCTGAACAGTCAGCCCGCGACCGTTCTGTCAACGATCGCGGACACCGTCGAGCGCGCAGCGGCGACATCGCCGCCCCTTACCCTGAGTCCTGGGCCCCTGGGCGCCTTCGGGGGCCCCCGGTCGATTCGCGTGATCTGGGCTGGGGTTGAGGATCGGCCCCCCGGCGCCCTTGCCGCGCTTCGGGAGCGTCTCGTGCAGGCATTGTCGGCCGCGCGGATCGCCTTCGAGGCCGATCCGTTCCATCCCCACGTCACGCTCGCCCGGGCCCGGCGGGACGCCACACCGGCTCAGTCCGAAGCCATGCACCGAGCGGTCCTGCGGCGAGGGGCGGCGAGTCCGCCCGTCGCGGCGCACGCGTCAGCGAGCGCGCGCTGCGAGGCGATCACCCTCATGCGGAGCGACCTCGGCCCCGCCGGCCCCGTCTACACTCCAGTCCAACGGGCGCGGCTCGGCGCGCGTGCGGTGGGACCGGACGCATAGGGCCGGCGCGCGGTCGGTGGGCCGAGGGTCTTCCAGAGTCAGTCGGCTTGCACATCGCCATAGTTTCCCGCGTCAACGGCGGGCCAGGGGGCCAGCCTGTAGGCCAGCCCTTCCGAGCGGCATCCCTCACATCCGTGCGACCCGCAAATTGCCACGATCGTGACACGTGACGCACGAGCCTCAGTGGGCCCGGGCACTCCCTTGATGTCACAGATTCGTTACAAAACGCGCAGATGCCTTGACATCCAGCGGGGGGTATTGTTGCGCCAGCGCGGCCGGCGGCAGTGACCCGCTTCGCACCGGGTGCCCGCCAGGCGACGGTGGCGCGGAGGGGGAGCGGTGGTGCAAGAAGGGGACGGAAGGACGCGGCTGCTTCGGGTGGCGATGCGGTACGGGGTGACTGCGATCGTCTCAACGGCGCTCGCTGTCGCTGCGTTGACGAGCACGTACACCGCGGCGTCCGCCACACACTGGTGGTATTTGCATGAGCTCCACTCGATTCACTTCGATGGCTGGGAGCATCCGCAGGGAGACGAGAACTGGTGCGCGATGTTCTACGAGGGCAATTTCAGCGTCGACCTCGATACGGCCTGGATTGCGGTGAACGACACGCTCCAGTGGGATAACCCCTACGGAGATTGGCATGGTGCCGCCGATGGCAGGATCTATTTCCTACCCCACTGGCCAGACTGTCGTGACTTGCCCTGGGAGGAGATTGAGGAGCTCGAGATCTACTTCATTGTGAACAACAGCAGTTGGACGTGCGGCGGAACCATACCCGGAGAAGTACCTGAGCTCCCACATGAAACGCCCTACAACTGCGTGATATGGCCTGACGGAACGTACATAACATCGCACGGCGACCCGTGGGGCGGTTGGCATGACGACTACACTATCGCGGACGTCTTCTTAAGCGAAGACTACTTCCTCTGGGGAGAGTGGTACCATCATGTGGCGATTAACCATGAGTTCATGCACGTTGTGGGGTTTGCGGACCCAGGGGCGGGCCCGGACGATCCCCCGTGGTCTGATGAATGCTATGATCCGAGCTTCGGACACAACGTTCCCTACTACAACTGGCTGAATGGATGCGGGGACGAGATCCTCGAGTGGCCAAGCTGGGATGACTTCGAGAGCGCGTGGTACCTCGCTAACAACTGGTGGTGAGACCGCGACATGGGTAGAACTACAATAGTTGGAGGCGGAAGATGAGTGTCCCGGTCCTTTCGAGACGAAGCCGCGTCATCGCGCTCGCCGTCGTGATTCTGGTAGCGGCTATGGCGGGCGCCGCCGTGTTCACCACTGTTGTCCGCGGGACCGGAGCTGCCGAGGACGCGGCGGTGCCGGCCGAGGTGAGCGAGTCAACGGGTGGGTCACAACTCGGAAGTGCTCCAGCACGAGATCCGGCTCAGCCCGTCGGGCTGGAGCTGCATCCCAGCCGCGGCCGGCTAGCCATCTGTATCCAGCCGGAGCGCGGCGCTCAGATCAACACGGACGAGGCCCGTGGCCGGGTCCAGGCTGCCCTGGCCGAGGCTGCGAAGCATCCGAGGTGGGAGCAGCTCGGCTACGGGCGGGCCGACCCGGTCGCAGACGTCGGGTGCCCGTTCGAGCCAGCCGGGCTCGACCCCGACGCGTCGCCGGCGGAGAGGGTGCACGGCCTTCCGGGAATTAGAAATGTCGAGCACCCCAGCCCTTACCGACTGGCGGTTTGGGTTCTTCCCCCGGACGAGTTCGAGCGGCTCCTCCCTAACGACTCCGCGAAGCGAATCGGAAGACTCCCACCCCAGGAACACTTGTGTGAAGCGCCGAAGCAGTGTGGTACCGTGACCGGGGGGCTGGTTCTGAGCACCGAGGAGTTCGGCGACCCCGCTGCCCTGGCGTACTGGATCAAGCGGGGACTTGTGATCGAGGGCGTCGAACCGCGGCCGACCGCGACGCCGGACCCCAGGATCCCGCCAGATTTCCGGCTGACCCCCGACGAGATATACGAGTGCCAGAAAATGGATATCAAGGGCAGCAAGGACTGCGCGATTTGGGCGATCGAGCAGCGTGGCGGCGCCTGATAGACGCACAGTGCGAGTGGCGGAATGACGCCGGATTCGAGCGGGCGGAGAGTTCGGTGGCACGAGCTGCCGCATCGACGTTCGTTGACGCGAGAGGAGCTGGTGGCGAGGGCCTTGAAGCTGTGGGGGTCCTCGCCGCGTTCGTGTTGGTGCTGGTCGCTGCGTGGGGCATTCCGCGTGTGCTCATCAGCGACGGGTTGGAGCAGTTCGAGGGGGAGGAACGAGCCGCCGCCGAGTGGGCTCTTGGCTTTGCATGGCGCCATTGCGTGCAGGACGAGGGTGCCTCCTCCGAGTGGGATGCCGCCGTGGTGCAGCGGCTCCAGATGGTTGACTTCGAGCTCCTTCCGCCAGACCCGGAGGTATCGCCCTTCCAGAGAGCGCGTCGCCACGGCCTGCTGCGGAGCCATGCGTTCTTCGGACTCCCCATCGGTACCATTTCTATCGAACCTGGCGGGGGTTGCAAACCGAGCTACAGACTCCCGGGGCCCCAGCCGCGCCATATCGATCGCTGTTGCTGAGATCGACGTCGAGACGACAGCGATCGAGCGATGGACCACCGGAGCCCAGACCGCGCGGGCCTCAGCCGTAGCCCGGGCACGGAGCCCCTCGGTAGCCCCCAACCCGAGGGCCTGGCCGCGTTCAAAGCATCGGTCAGCGATGCAGATTAAGTCTTTTATAGTGGACTTGTGCTAGTCTAAGTTACTAGACTACACTCATGAAGCGAGACGAGCTGATTCGGCGGATCCGAGACGGAGCGCACAGAGCCGGCAAGTCTTGGGTGTTCGTACGCGAGGGTGGCCGGCATGAGATCTGGCAATTCGGCGAGACCACGGTGCCGATCCCTCGACATCGAGAGAGCGACGAGCGTACCGCGACCGGGATCATGCGGGAGCTCGAGCCGGAGCTGGGGAGGAGGTGGTGGAGACGATGATTCAACCTCGATACGTTGCTCGCGTTGAACGGGGCGACCGCTGGTGGGTCGCCCATGTCCCGGAGGTACGGGTACATACGCAGGCGAGGCGACTCGATCAGATTGAGGACATGGTCCGTGACGCCATTGGCCTGTTGCTGGAGATGCCCGCGGACAGTTTCGACGTCGAGATCAAGATCGAACTGCCAGATGACCTTGAGGAGGCCGTGGCGCCCGCTCGTGCTGCGAGATCACGTGCCGAGGCGGTCATGGATGAAGCAAACGAGCTGACGCGCGCCAGCATCCTCCGTCTGCTCGACCGGGGTCTTCCAGTGCGAGACATTGGTCGCCTTCTTGGCTTGAGCTTCCAGCGCGTTTCGCAGGTAGCGCGAACCGCGGGGGTCTCGTCACACTAGCCACGCCGCAGCGTATCCACGGCCGCATGCGCAACGCTCCTACTCCAACGCGACGACCAACGAGTGGAAGGGGTGCGGTCACCCGATGCTCGAATGGTCGAGCTGGGACAACACCGATAGCGAATTGTACCTCGCCTACACGTGGTAGGATCACGTCACAGGTGGAACCGCGATAGTCGGGGGCGGATGGTGGCTGTCCCGGTCCTATCCAGACGAAGTCGCGTCGTCGCGCTCGCCGTCGCGATCCTGGTCGCGGCCCTGGCAGGCGCCGCGGTGTTCGCTACCATTGTCGGCGGCACCACAGGTGCCCCGGACACAGCGGTGCTGGCCGAGGAGAGCGAGCCGATAGGCGGAGCGCAAGCGACGAGCACTGCGGCGCAAGAGCCGGGTCAGAACCCGCGCGCACTGCACCCCAGCCGCGACCGCCTCGCCATCTGCGTCCAGGCGGTGCGCGGCGCTGAGATCAACCCGGACGAGGCCCGCGCTCGGGTGCAGGCTGCTCTGGCCGAGGCTGCGAAGCACCCGAGGTGGGACCAGGTCGGTTACGGGCGTGCCGAACCAGTCGTGGACGTCGGGTGCCCGTTCGAGCCGGCCGGGCTCGACCCGGAGACACTGTTCTACAGCATGGTCGGCATCCCAATCCCAGGAACCAAGAGGGTCGAACGCCCCGGCCCATACCGACTGGCCGTCTGGATCCTCCCACCAGCCGAGTTCGAACGGCTCCTGCCGACGGATGCAGCCAAGCGGCGAGGAAGGCGGCCAGTGCAGGAATCGATGTTGTGCGAAGGGTATGAGGAGAGGTGCGGCGCCGCGACCACAGGTCTGAATCTCAGCACCGAGGAGTTTGCCGACCCAGCCTCCCTGGATCACTGGATCGAGCGGGGCATGCTCGGGGGCACCGACCCGGCGCCGATCCCGACACCGGACCCCAGGATCCCGCCCGGCTTCCGGCCGAGCACGGACGAGATGAATGAGTGCAGGGAGAAAAACCGAGTTGCGCGAAGTTCATTCAGCCGCACGGACTGCGTGCTGTGGGCCATCGAGCAGCGTGGCGGCTCGCGGTAGCCGGAATGTGAATTGACATTTGGTGTGCGTGTCACCCATAATTGCGCCAACTGCATACCAAAGACGATGAAGAGAGCAAGTACGCAGCGCACGCCGCCCAGCGAGTCGGGTACGGTGCGAGCCGGCCGAAGCGGCGCCGCGGAATGGGTCTCGGAGTTGCAGCCCGAACGTCCATCCAATGGCCTGCCTCAGGCGGAAGAGGGCGACGCAGTCAGGTCCCTCTTCGAGCATGACCGGGCCGGGTGAGGGGCAAGTAGGTGCTGACGGGATCGCACCCGTTATCGGTGCGGCGCGAGCCGGCTGTTTTTGCTGTGCCCTATATCCCGCGCGGGAAGGGTCAGCAAAACAAGGCTCGTGTGAAGGAGGGACCGCCGTAGGCGGTCCGAACCAGGGTGGCACCACGAGCTAACCCCTCGTCCCTCGAGACGGGGGGTTTTTTATTGAGCTTGGGCTTGTGTTCGAGCACGTTGGAGCCGGGACCGAAATCTGACGCCGGCCGGCTTGAGGACGAAGCACGCCATGGCGAAACGGAGGTTGCTGACCGGCGATCGCCCGACCGGGCCAGGTCATCTGGGCCATTATGTCGGGTCGTGGGAGAACCGCGTCCGCCTGCAGGACGAGTACGAGTGCTTCTTCATCGTCGCTGACTTCCACGTTCTGACCACGGCCCACGAGGACACCGTCCCCATCCGCGACAACGTGCGGGAGCTGGTGCTCGACTACCTCAGCGTTGGGATCGACCCCACGAAGAGCACGATCTACCTCCAGTCCCTGGTGCCGGAGGTCGCCGAGATCTTCCTTCTGTTCACCATGTTTGTCTCGGTGCCGCGCGTCCAGCGCATTCCGACCTTGAAGGACGTCATGCGGGATCTCGAGATCGAGGTCGCCCCGCTCGGGCTCCTCTCCTATCCCGTGCTCCAGTCTGCGGACATCCTCATGGTGAAAGGCGAGGCTGTTCCGGTCGGGAAGGACCAGCTCTCGCACGTGGAGCTGACGCGCGAGATCGCGCGCCGCTTCAACAGCCTGTATGGGCCGGTGCTTCCTGAGCCCGAAGCAATCGTCGGACGCGTCCCGACGCTGCCCGGCACGGACGGCAAGGCCAAGATGAGCAAGTCCCTCGGCAACGCCGTCTTCCTCTCCGACGACGAGCGAACCGTCGAGCGCAAAGTGATGGGGATGTTCACAGACCCAACCCGCGTCCACGTGACGGACCCCGGCCACGTGCGCGGAAACCCGGTCTTCGCTTACCACGACGCCTTCAATCCGGACCGTGCCGAGGTGAACGATCTCAAGCGACGCTACCGCGCCGGGCAGGTGGGAGACGTGGACGTCAAGTGGAGCTTGGGGCAGGCCCTCAACGATTTCCTGACGCCGATTCGGGATCGGCGTCGTGGCTTTGCGTCGGAGACCGGGCTTGTGGACCGGATCATTCGTGAAGGCAGTGATCGGGCGCGGTCCGAGGCGGCGAAGACCCTCGCCGAGATGAAGCGCGCCATGCAGCTGGACTACTACGGCTCTGCGGCCGTCCAGTCACCCGGGGCCGCTGGGCAGAGCGGTCGCTCCCGGGAAGGCCGGGAAACGAGGTAGCACGTCGTGTATCGTCCCTCTCTTGAGACAGCCTTCCGGATCCGGGACGCGATCCCACCAGAAGCGGGCTCGGCGAGTCCTCCGCTCTTGCCCATCTATCGAGAGTGTCTGGCCGATACCGAGACCCCGGTATCTGCGTATGTGAAGCTCCGCACGACCGGCCCGAGCTTCTTGCTCGAGAGCGTGGAGGGAGGCGAACGGCAGGGGCGGTACTCCATCGTGGCGACGGGGTCGACGGAGACGCTCCGCTTTGCCGGCGATTCGGCCGAGCATGCAGTCGACGGCGTGAGCCGCCGCGACCCCTGTCAGGACCCGCTGGAGACGATCGACGCTCGCCTTCGCCAGCGTCGCTCCGTTCGCACCGAAGGGCTTCCACGCTTTCAGGGGGGCGCCATCGGCTACCTGGGCTACGACCTGATCCGGTGCTACGAGAGCGTCGGGGCGAAGCTTCCGGCGCCCTACGACCTGCCACTGGGACACGTCGCATTCTGTGAGACGCTCGTCGTCTTCGACCACGTGAGGCACACTGTCAAGGTTGTCGCGCACGCCCCGCTCAACGGAAACCTGGAAACCGAGTATCGAGACGCCACTGCCCAGATCGACGCGATCGTCGACCGACTTCGCGCTACTCCGCCGCTCGAGGGCGCCGACGTCCATCTCGCGGACGTGCCTCCGATCATTGAGCGGGCCCCGGTTGGCGAGACCAACATGTCACGCGCCCGATACGAGGAGGTCGTACGCGCGGCGAAGGAGTATATCGCTGCGGGTGATATCTTTCAGGTTGTGCTGGCGCAGCGGTTCTCGGTGCCGACGCATGCCTCTGCGCTGGCGATCTACCGCGCTCTCCGCGTCGTCAACCCGTCGCCTTACATGTACCTGCTCGACTTCGGCGACTACCAGCTGATCGGCTCTTCCCCCGAGCTCCTGGTGCTCGTGGACCGAGGCCGTGTGTCGACCAATCCGATCGCCGGCTCTCGACCCCGTGGCTCGGTTCCCGAGGTAGACGATCGCCTCGCGCAGGAGCTGCTGGCGGACGAAAAGGAGCGGGCGGAGCACGTCATGCTGGTCGATCTCGGTCGGAACGACATCGGCCGCGTCTGCAGCCCGGGGACCGTTCAGGTCGATAACCTGATGTCCATCGAGCGGTACTCCCATGTCATGCACATCGTGTCGAATGTCTCGGGGCTCCTGCGCCCGGAGCTGCGGCCGGTCGATGCCGTCCGGGCGTGCTTCCCCGCGGGGACGGTCTCCGGCGCCCCGAAGATCCGCGCGATGCAGATCATCTCCGAGCTGGAGTCCGAGGCGCGGGGCGCGTACGCCGGCGCTATCGGGTACTTCGGGTATGGTGGCGACGTGGAGACGGCCATCACCATTCGCACGGCCGTTC
>WHTR01000329.1 GCA_009377635.1 Chloroflexota bacterium | reverse complement strand
CCGTTTGGTGAGTGACTGATCAGTCATTTCTTTCTATCTTTCCGCTCGGGCTTGATGGCTGTCAAGGTTCGGTCGGCTGCTGGTCGCCGGATCCGAGGAGCGGATGGAAGGTCAGCTGAGCGGTGCGCCCGATGGCGTCGGCGGCCTCGCCGTTGACACGGCACCGCAGCCGCGCGCGCCGATCCGCGATGGTTGATGAAGTCATCTCGTCCTCGTGTTCGGCCGGCCTGAAGGCCGGCCGCTACGAAGAGGTACCGCTACGAAAGACGTACGTAGGGGCCGCCCTTCAGGGCGGCCCTCGACGCAGGGGTGGCCACCGTGATGGCGGCGTTCAACACGGTGGGCGGGATCCCGGCGCACGGCAACGCACACACGATGAACGACGTCCTCAAGCAGGAGTGGGGCTTCGACGGTTTCGTGGTCAGCGACTACACGGGCGTCGAGGAGCTGGTCGCGGCTGAGCACCTGTCTGCGGTGGCGGAGCAGGCACTCGAGTAGGGCGAACTCACGCGGCGTCAGCTCC
>WHTR01000328.1 GCA_009377635.1 Chloroflexota bacterium | reverse complement strand
TGGCCGACTCGGTCACGTCGACCTCAACCTGTTCGATGTTGTCCACGTCCACGTGCTCATGTCACGAGCGGCGGGGGAAAGCTCGCGCTCGTTGACCATGACGTCGACGACGCAGGCCGGGTGGAAGATGTCTGCCTGATACACGTATGCGATGAGGTCCGTGGCGTTCATGGTCAGCCCCTGATGAACGCGTGCGCGGCGCGGCGCGCCTCGACCAGGGTGGCCTTACGGGGCAGGTAGTCGTCGTTGCGGATCGGGGACGGGGCAGACCAGCGACCGCCGTCCTCAGTCTGGCTGGCGAAGTGCAGCGAGGTCGTGTCCCGCAGCCAGACGACTTCGTGCGTCCAGCCAGCCGGGGACGTCCAGCGCCAGCCAACCGCGGCAGGGTTGGCCGACTCGGTCACGTCGACCTCAACCTGTTCGATGTTGTCCACGTCCACGTGGTGGTTGACCTTCAGTCTCATGCCCTTGCTCCTTGCTCTGTCTCATGGCAGGTGGTGTCCCGCCTATGGGACAGAGTACGGG
>WHTR01000327.1 GCA_009377635.1 Chloroflexota bacterium | reverse complement strand
GGCTCCCCCCCTGGGAGTCTCGCCCTACTGTTGGTCTAGCTGAATTGGCCATAACCGTTACAATATACTACGCTGACTGTACACACCCCCAGCGCAGACTCCACCTACCAGCGTTTCTTTCCCTCAAAGCACCATCGGGAGGGGCTGTGACTTGCTCCTCTGTCATCCCTGCAGGAGTGGGGTTCTGTCAAGGTCGGTCGCGGTAGGGACCGCCCGTGCGGGCGGCCCCCCCGCACAGATTCCAGCGAGCGCAACTACCCCACTGGGCTCCTGCCTCGGGTACGAGCGTCGAAGCGCACGCTGGGCCAGGGATGCAGGATGCGGGCGCGAGCGAGCCACCGTTCGCCGACCCGGCGCATGCGCTCCCAGGTCAAGCGGTGGGCGCTGGCTGCGGCGCCGCAGCGCCTCGTGCCAGTGCCGAACTGCCTGGTTACGGAACGCCTGCATGGCTTTGATGTTGCCGGGCACGGCGTAGTAGGCAAAGTGGCCTCGCACCACGCTTGCCAACCACCGGCCCTGCTCCGAG
>WHTR01000326.1 GCA_009377635.1 Chloroflexota bacterium | reverse complement strand
AGACGCAGCTCGTAGCGCAACTTGGCCTCGAGGAACTGAACCGCAAGGGCCCGGTAGAGGGGCGCGTTGGGCTCGACCGCGTATCTGAACACGTCGGCCAGGGTCCGAACCCGGCCGGTTGGAGCGGGGCTCGCCGCCGAAGGTTTCACTCCCTTTCTATATAGGAGACCTGCGACAGAAACGATGCTTTCGCCCCGAGAACGCGAAGACTCGCGGCGATACCTTCGGCCCTCAGTGGTGGTGGAGCGTGCGGCCCTCGACGAGGTCATCGAGGTAGGACTCGTCCGATGAACTCCCGCCTCGAAACCTCAACCCCGGTCTCCCCTCGTTCCGAATGTCCGGTCGGAGAAGGATTCGACCCGAGCGCAGGGACTCCCAGAAGACCATGCGAACACCGCGCCAACCCTGGCCGATAGCACATCCGCGATGGGGATAGCAAATATGCTATGCTGCGCTAATGCAAAGTGTCGCGATCATCCGAGCCGCCCGCCGGCGAGCGGGCCTCACCCAGGCGGGTCTTGCCGCT
>WHTR01000325.1:151-528 GCA_009377635.1 Chloroflexota bacterium | reverse complement strand
CCGGCCTCAGTGACCCATGATACGGCTAGACGGCGTTCATTATTTGAGTTGATAACTGGCGGGCACGGGGACACGCAGGATATTAATGCCTTCAGTCTCTTCGATGTAGCGGACAAAACGGTACTTGTTCTCGAGCTCATCGTAGCGCAACGGCGGCGCTTCGGCTCGCCCGGCTTCGATTGTCGCGCAAATAAAATGCGGACCGTCATGGCTCAACGCATGAGTGACAGCCTCCTTCAGCTCCTCGAGGGTCGCTACCGACCGCGAGCTCTGGATTCCGGCGTGGCGCGCGACACCGGCGAAATCGATATTGCCGGCGGTGGCAACCGTAGGCTCGCCGCCGGAGGACTCGTACTGCTTGTTGTCCCAACAAATGT
>WHTR01000325.1:0-141 GCA_009377635.1 Chloroflexota bacterium | reverse complement strand
CCGGCCTCAGTGACCCATGATACGGCTAGACGGCGTTCATTATTTGAGTTGATAACTGGCGGGCACGGGGACACGCAGGATATTAATGCCTTCAGTCTCTTCGATGTAGCGGACAAAACGGTACTTGTTCTCGAGCTCATC
>WHTR01000324.1 GCA_009377635.1 Chloroflexota bacterium | reverse complement strand
ACGTTCACATTGTGTGGATCCACCTTACGAACGACAACAACTACGTTCTCATCGAGGGAGACGCTCCTGACCAACAGCACGCAGCCGAGCTCGCGACCGAGGTTGCACGATCGTTTGCATAGGCACCGAGAGGTCGTTGGCGCAGCAATTGCCCAGGTATATTCAATGTATAGTCGGCAATACTCGATAGGTATTCGTAGGTGATCCATGCAAACGAAGATTCAGCGTTGGGGCAACAGTTTGGGACTTCGGATCCCGAAGTCGTTCGCTGAAGAAGCCGACGTCGAGGCTGGGTCGACGGTCGATCTGTCGATCGAAGGCGGCGAACTCGTCATCCGTCCGCTTCGGCGGCGTCGGTATAGTTTGAGCTCGCTCGTTGCAGCCATCAATCGTGACAACGTTCATGGGCCGGTTGAGACTGGCGAGCCTGTCGGCCGCGAGGCGTGGTAGTGGCGGAGTATGTGCCGGGCCGCGGCGAGATCGTGTGGCTCCACTTCAATCCCCAGGTTGGGCATGAGCAAGCGGGCCG
>WHTR01000323.1 GCA_009377635.1 Chloroflexota bacterium | reverse complement strand
ACTGCTGCTCGCCGTGCCGGTGTGCGCGCACGAGACGGTCACCAGACTCGCCCAGATCGCCGACGAGGTGGTGTGCCTGGACTCGCCGGGGGACTTCCTCGCCGTAGGTGCCTACTACGACGACTTCGCACAGGTCCGCGACGACGAGGTGCTGGATCTGCTCCACCGGCCACGCGCCACCAGGACGAACTAGGAGGCTGGGAGGTCGTCATGCAGCTCGACGACGCCGTACAGGTCAGTCTCGGCGCGGTGATGCTCGACGCAGACCTCACACTGCCCGCCGAAGGCAGCGGCATCGTGGTCTTCGCCCACGGAAGCGGCAGCAG
Source organism: Chloroflexota bacterium (assembly GCA_009377635.1). Classification (GTDB taxonomy): domain Bacteria; phylum Chloroflexota; class UBA6077; order UBA6077; family SHYK01; genus WHTR01. Next base: position 205 of record WHTR01000323.1, on the reverse strand, counting down.
CCGGCACAGCCCACGCAATCGGCAGGTCGCCGAGGTGCTGCACCGTGGCGGGCTCGGCACGCTGCTCGCCGACCTGCTGACCGCCGAAGAGGAAGAGCGCGACCTCGAGACCAGGGAGCTGCGATTCGACATCTCGCTGCTCGCCGGGCGGGTCATCGGACTGCTCGACTGGCTGGTCGAGCAGCCGAGCACGGCGAAGCACCCG
>WHTR01000322.1 GCA_009377635.1 Chloroflexota bacterium | reverse complement strand
AGCGCCTCGGTAACCGTGCCTCAACCTCAGCGATCAGCCGGAGTGCTAATGCCCGCTGGATGATCTCCCGTTGCTGACGTCGCACTTGCTCGAACTCGCCGTTCCGGTCCGGTCCTAGACCAACCTGCCCGCGCCTCCAATGGCGGTACCATTCCAGCCACTTCATGGTCGCCTCCGGGTCCGCTCGACTTCATCCAGCGACGCCCGCGCCACATCCAGCGATGGCTTGAGGAGTTCCCACAGCTCGTCATTCCGCGCCCGCAGCTCCCGGAGTTCCCGGCCGAACGCCCAATCCCCACGCGCGCCCGTGATCAACGCCAGAATCAGCATGGCGACTGGTAGCCCTACCTGCTGGATCAGTTCGCCCAGGTCCATCCATTCCCCTACGTGCTCACCGCCTGCACAAGCGCTCCCTGCTTTTGGAAACTCGTAGCTGCATCCGCCACCGTCATCTGCACCGTGACTACCAGCAGCTGGTTACTGGTTGAATCCACCGACAGCTGTTTGTGGGCGATACGGAAATCGCTCCCTC
>WHTR01000321.1 GCA_009377635.1 Chloroflexota bacterium | reverse complement strand
CTTGAACCGGGAAACTCTAACTTTGCAAGTGGTATGAATACCGGGGGCAGGTCACCACGCCTCAAGCGCCGCACGTCCCTCATCGGTGGGTTGGTAGTAGCGGCGCGGCGGGCCGCTCGTCGACGGCTGGATGCTGCTTTCGAGCGGCCCCATCCGCTCCAGCGAGCGGAGCGCGGGATGCCTTGCTTCGGTGCCTCGTCGTCAGGGGCGTGCTCGGCCAGGCGACGAGTGAGTTCGTAGCCGTACGCCGGCTCCCCAATCTGCTCAAGCAACGCGAGCAGCATGAGAGCCAGAGAGCCGCTCATGATCTCGCGGCGGAACTTGGCAAGGGAAGGGTGGTCGGGCGGCATGCATGTTCCGGTCGCTCAGCGGTATGACGAAGTTCACAGTACTGCACAGATGACAGGACTAGCACGCTCTGGGTACCGGGCACCCGCCCCTTGCTCATCGCTCGTCGAAGGCTTCCGCTTGAGTTGCTGCCCCGACCGGCTCGCTGAGGTCCACGTCGAGAACTTCCCTTCGGGTGTCACAAACGAC
>WHTR01000320.1 GCA_009377635.1 Chloroflexota bacterium | reverse complement strand
CCAGGCCGTCAGCCTCGCCAAAATGGATGGCGTAGATGCTGGAGAGGTTGGAACCGGAGCCGAGCGTCTCGTCGTTCGGCACCCAGTCGCTCGCCTCGGTTGGGATGCCGTCGTACAACATCACCATCCGGCGCGCTCGAGGCGCTCGGCTCGGTGACGCTGAAGAGCGGCAAGCTGGTCGTCGCGTTCGCGGTCGAGGGCTCGCCGGAGTCCCGGGTGGTGACGGCGCTGCACGGCATCTTCGGCTTGGGCATCGTCGTCCTCGCGCCGTGGAAGTCCGTGGTGGTGCGCGGAGGGCTCCGGCGCGAGCGCCGGCACGGCTGGGCGGTGGTGTTCGCGGTCGTCGTCGCGGTCAGCCTGCTCGCCGGGGTCGTCCATGCCACGCTCGGGCCGCTCGACGTGGCCGGCATCAGCGCTCTCGACGTCCATGTCGGAGCCGCGCTGGTGGCCGTGCCGCTCGCCGTACTCCACGTGGCCCGTCGACCCCAACGGCCCAGGATGGCCGACCTCTCCCGGCGTACGGCGTTGCGGGCGCTGGCT
>WHTR01000031.1:24190-32492 GCA_009377635.1 Chloroflexota bacterium | reverse complement strand
CGTGAGGAGATTCACCACTTCATAGGTCAGCGTGCCGCTCCGGGAGACGATGCCGACGTTGCCTACGCAAAAGATGTCGGCCGGCATGATCCCAACCTTCGCCTTGCCGGGCGTCATCACGCCAGGGCAGTTCGGCCCGATGAGGCGCGTCGCCCGCTCGCCGACGAAGCGAACGGCCTTCACCGCGTCCAGTATCGGAATACCCTCCGTTATGCAGATGATCAGACCGACTCCCGCGTCCGACGCCTCACAGATAGCGTCGGATGCAAACGCTGGGGGAACGAAGATGATGGATGTGTTGGCCTCCGTCTGGAGCACGGCCTGACGGACGGAGTCGAACACCGGCATCCCATCCACCGCGCTGCCACCACGCCCGGGAGTCACACCCCCGACGACCTTGGTGCCGTAGGCGCGCATCTGCGCCGCATGGAACGCTCCCTCGCGCCCGGTGATGCCCTGGACGACGAGCCGTGTCTCCGACCCAACGAGAATTCCCATTCGCTATTTCCCTGTCAGCTCGATGATTTTCTCGGCGGCCTCGATGGGGCTCGCCGCGGGGACCAAGCTACTGCCCTCCAGCATCTTGCGGCCCTGCTCACCCCGCGTGCCGGCCATTCGGACGACGATGGGAACGTTGACACCGAGACCGCTCGTTCCCTCGAGAATACCCTGAGCGACTTCGTCACCCCGCGTGATGCCACCGAAGATGTTGAACAGGATGCCCTTGACGTTCGAGTCCATCAGCACGATCTCGATGGCCTGCCGCACGCTCTCCGCCCGCGCTCCGCCCCCGATGTCCAGGAAGTTGGCGGGACGGCCGCCGGCTCGGGTCACGACATCGAGTGTTGTCATCACCAGACCTGCCCCGTTGCCGATAACCCCGATGTCCCCGTCCAGTCGGACGTAGGTCGCACCGCGCCGGTGCGCCTCCGCCTCGATCGGGTCCTCCTCCGCCTCCTCACGATGGCCGGCCAGCTCGTGCTGGCGATAGAGGGCGTTATCGTCCACGTCGAATTTGGCATCAGCGGCGACCACGGTGCCACTTCCCGTCACGACGAGCGGGTTGATCTCAACCAGCGATCCGTCGCAGCGGAGCATCGTGTCGTACAGCGCGCGGGCGATCTGTCCGATGTGTCTGGTCGCACCGGCCTCGAAACCGGCATCGCTCATCAAGCCGCGCAGCTCGAAGTCCATGGGACCGTACGCCGGATCGATGGGTAGTCTGGAAATCCGGTCCGGATGGGATGCCGCAACCTCCTCGATGTCGACGCCGCCTAGGGCACTGGCCATCATCAGCGCGCGTTTGGTGGCTCGGTCGACCGTGACCGAGAGATAGTACTCGGATGCGATGTCCAGCGCCTCTTCGACGAGAACCTGCTCGACGAGCAGCCCCTTCAAGGGCTTGCCGAGCATCGCTTCGGCGAACGCGCGTGCCTCATCGGGATCATGCGCGAGCTTGATCCCCCCGGCCTTGCCCCGCCCACCCACATGAACTTGCGCCTTCACGACGACGCGCCCCAGCTCCTGGGCAGCCGCCTGTGCCTGTTCCGGGACGGACACCACGCGGCCGCGGGGGATCGGGATTCCCTGCCGGGCAAAGATCTCCTTCGCCTGGTATTCATGCAGCTTCATGCATTCACCTCGTGCAGGCTCAAACCGACCGGGGTATGCTAGCACAGTCGCTGTCGCAGACATGAGAGGCGAGAGCGCCCGCCGCCGCCCGCGCGTCGAGAAGCCGCTCGCTGTGGAATCGATACAATTCTCAGACCAGCGGCGTGGGAAGGGGACGGCCGCCGAGCAGGTGGACATGCAAATGGTCGATGGACTGTCCAGCATCATGCCCTTGATTGATGATCAACCGATACCCGCGGTCGGTGATCCCCTCCATTCGCGCCGCCTCCGCCGCGACCCGCACCAGCCGTCCGACCACGACCTCGTCGGCAGACGTGACCTCCGCGGCGCCCGCGATGTGTCGATCAGGAATCACCAGGATGTGCGTCGGCGCCTGCGGAGCAACGTCCCGAAACGCCGTGACCCCCTCACTTTTGTAGACGATGTTGGCCGCGACCTCCCCGCTGGCGATCTGACAGAACAGACAGGCCACCTCTCCCTCCGGCCGCCAACAGCGGCATGGTCCGTTTGTGCTTGCGGCATTCTATTCCGCCGTCAATGTCATTCTGAAGATTTATGGGCCTACGGCCCGCCCCGAGCTGATGAACAGTGTCACCCCGAGCGCAGCGAGGGATCTCCCGGGGGACCATGGTTCGTGGAGTGGCGAGATCCTTCCTCGCTTCGCTCGTCAGGATGACAACCACCAAACCATCGCTGACTGAGCACTAGTGTATGAGATTCACTCCCAGGCGCCACCCGCGCCGAAGCACGCAGGGCCGCCCAAATCTGAATGCCTCATCCCGGCCGAAGCAGGACGTCTACGGACGCCTCGACTCCGACCCCCAGCCGATCGGACGCACGTTCCCCCGGGACCGCGATCTCCACCCAGCCGTCGCTGCTAATGGTCGCCACGACACGACGCGACGGGTCGTAGTGCGTGTTGAGGCCAGGTATCTCGGTCTCGCCGACCACGACCCGCTCCACACGCCGTCCATTCAGGTCCCTCCAGTGAACATTCGTGATCAGATTCCCAAACCGATCGATGTCGAGGACAACGCCGTGCAGGAGGTCAGCGTCGCGGGTCGGCTGAGGGAGCATGATCTGAGCCATCGAACGAACTGGCGGGCCCAGATCGTCGATGACGCCGCCAGAGGCGAGGTGGGCGGCGACCGGTGCGAACACGTCGCGTCCGTGGAAGGTGCGGCTCACTTCGGGAAGCCAGTACCTCGAGGCCGTGAGCTCGACTGCGCGCCAGTCGGGCCGGTCAACGGACACAGCAAGAGAGAGTACGCCGTTATCCGGGCCCACGAACGCCTGACCACCTGCGGTGAGGGCGATGGCACGCCGTGGTCCCCCCACGCCCGGATCGACGATAGCCACATGGACCGACCCGCGCGGAAAGTAGGGCACAGCGGAGGCGAGGCGCATCGCCCCGACCCGCACGTTCTGCGCCGGAACATCGTGGCAGATATCGACAATTGCAGCTCCCGGACAGCGCGACAGGATCACGCCCTTCATCGTCCCAACGAAGCTGTCCGCGAGACCGAAGTCAGTCGTCAGTGTCACCACGCGGGGCGCGCGAGCCATGAACCGCGACCGGAGCTTCGCCGGACGACGCGACCTCACGGCGCACCTGCCCCTCCCCGCTGAGCCACGAGAGCCACCCAGTCCGTCTCGTGCTGCCGCTCGACGACCTCCAGGCCCGCGGCGACCAACGCGCCCACGACCTCGCCTGCACGCTCCGCGAGAATACCGGACGCCACAAGGCGGCCGTCCGGGGCCAATAGAGGCGCCAGAACCGGCGCGAGAGAGACGTTCACCTTCGCCGTGAGGTTGGCAACGATGAGGTCGAACGGCCCGGCGATCGGCGAAGCTGGGCGCGCCTTCGGGCCCGCGGCGCGGCCCCGCGCTGGCACCGCAGGACCGGCCCGCGAGGCGAGCAACCCGTCTGCCGGCCCCTCGTACACCCGGATGACCCGGGAGAGGCTGTTCAGACGAACGTTCTGACGTGCCGCGCTGACGGCGATGGGGTCGACGTCCAGAGCGAAGACCCGAGCCGCACCCATCCGAGCCGCCGCGATGGCGAGGATACCGGAGCCAGTCCCCGCGTCCAGGACGCGTGCGCCCGGCGCCACGAGCGACTCAATCGCTGTCAGGCACAGCCTGGTCGTCGGGTGGAGGCCGGTGCCGAACGCCAACCCGGGGTCGAGGCGGAGCACCGACTCTCCCGCCCTCGCGCGATATCGTCTCCACGCCGGCACGATGACGGTACGCAGTCCGATGTGGACGACCGGAAAGTGTGGCTTCCAGGCCTGTTCCCAGTCCTCCGTGACGATCCGCCTGACGCGAAGCGGCTCGACGGTGCCCAATCGACCAATGTGCCAGAGGGACTGCTCGATCCGGTGCTGGGTTTCACGGGCGGCGGCATCATCCGGAATGTAGGTCTTGACCACGGGACGACGGGTGGGGTCGCGCTGAGGGGGATCATCTAGGCTGAGCTGAACAAACGGCTGGTCGATCGCGACGCCATGGCCAACGTTTCGGAGCACCTCGGCAACTGTGTCCACCGCCTCGTCGTCGGCGGCGACCGCGAGCTCGATCCAGTCCACGCCTATTTTCACTCTCCCGTGAGACGCACATGCCGTAGGCCGGTTGCCGCCCGGGCTCACCGCGGATGCCGTCTAAACTCCGAACGCTTCCTTCACCTTCTCGAAGAGGCTCTTCGCGTCCGAGTTGGCGGTCTTACGGAAGCTGGCGTCGAGCTTCTGAAAGAGTTCCCGCTGCTCTCTGTTCAGCTCCGTGGGCACCATAATGTGGACGCGGACCTGCAGGTCCCCCCGACGCTTCTCTCCGAGGTGCGGAACACCCTTCCCTTTGATCCGGAACGATTTCCCGTACTGCGTGCCGCTCGGGATCTTCAGCTCCACGGCGCCTTCGAGGGTCGGCACCTGGATCTCGTCCCCGAGGGAAGCCTGGGCAACATTGAGCGGGATGTCGAGCACCAGATCGTGTCCCTGCCGGCGAACCAGCAGGTCGTTGCCCTCCCACGGGAGAATCGTGTGACTGGGCACGTGGACGACGAGATACAGGTCTCCCGGCGCCCGTCCGCCGCGCGTCGTTTCCGGCGGCTCCCCCTCGCCGGTGAGCCGGATCTGGGTACCATCCTCGATCCCCGCCGGCACCGCGACCTCAAGCCGCTTCGTGACCTGCACCCGGCCACCCCCCCGGCACGTGCCGCACGGGGTCCGGTTGACCCGCCCTTCCCCGCGACACTGGTCGCATATGCTGACGTTGACGAACTGACCGAGGAGCGACTGGTGCGTCCGCCTGATCTCGCCGTTGCCACCGCACCGACGGCAGACTTCGAGCTGTGTGCCGGGTTGGAGACCCGACCCGGAGCACGTCCCGCACGGCTCGTGCCTGGGCATCTCGACATCTTTCTTCGTGCCGAAGACCGCCTCCTCGAATTCAATAAAGAGGTCCGCCCGCAGGTCGGCGCCCCGCTCCGCCCGCGGCCGTCGCCCCGTCGCCGTCCTCCGTCCGAAGAAGGTATCGAAGATATCCTCGAACCCAAAGTCCCCGAAGCCAGAGAAGCCCGTCTGAGCTCCGAACCCGCCGTTGAACGACCCGTCGACGCTGGCATGTCCGTATCGGTCGTAGGTTTGGCGCTTCTCCGCGTCGGAGAGCACGCGATACGCCTCATTGATCTCCTTGAACTGCTCTGCGGCGCCCGGGTCGCCATTGCGGTCTGGGTGGGATTCCATAGCCAGCCTACGGAACGCGCGACGGACGTCATCCTCGGACGCGTTCCTCGGCAGCCCCAGCACCTCGTAGTAGTCACGCTTCGTCGCCATCCGGCCGCCTCGCTCCCTCTAGGCTCGTGAAACGGGCAGGAGGCTCCGACATGGCGAAGCCCCTGCCCTCATGGGACGGACCTCTATTGTATCGCGGACGCGAAAGCTCACACCTCGCGGAACTCGCCCTCGACCGTCCCGTCCTCCGGGGGCTTCTGCTCACCCTCAGACTGCGACTCGGGCTCGGCCTGCGCGCTGTACACCGCGGCGCCCAGCTTCTGGAGCGCCAGGTTCAGCTCGTCCCTGCCGGATCGGATCGCAGCAATATCGTTGCGCTCGAGGGCTCCCCGAAGCTCCGTGATTTTGCCCTGGACCTCCTCCTTGAGGTCGGCAGGCAAGCGGTCCTCGCTTTCTCCGAGGCCCTTTTCCGCGGCGTAGGCCAAAGAGTCCGCACTGTTCCGCAGCTCGATCTCCTCCCGGCGGCGCCGGTCCTCCTCCGCGTGCGTTTCGGCCTCACGGGTCATCCGGTCGATCTCCTCCTTGTTGAGGCCGCTGGAGGACTGGATCGTGATCCGCTGCTCTCGACCCGTGCCCTTGTCCTTTGCGGATACGGACAGGATGCCGTTCGCATCGATGTCGAACGCCACCTCGATCTGCGGTAGACCCCGCTGCGCTGGGAGGAGCCCGTCGAGAATGAAGCGGCCGATGCTCTTGTTGTTGCCGGCCATGGGCCGCTCACCCTGCAGCACGTGAATCTCCACGGACGTCTGGTTGTCGGCCGCCGTGCTGAAGATCTGACTCTTCGACGTCGGAATCGTCGTATTTCTCGGGATCAGGGCGGTCATCACGCCGCCGAGGGTCTCGATGCCCAGGGTGAGAGGCGTGACGTCCAACAGGAGCACGTTCTTCACCTCACCCTGCAGCACGCCCGCCTGGATGGCCGCGCCGATGGCCACGACCTCGTCAGGATTCACCCCCTTGTGGGGCTCCTTGCCGAAGTGCTTCTTCACCATCTCCTGGACGGCCGGCATCCGGATCTGGCCGCCGACGAGGATGACCTCATTGATCGCATCCGGCTTCAGCTGGGCGTCCTCAAGCGCCTGCCCGACCGGCCCTCTCGTTCGGTCGACGAGCTCGCCGGTCAGCTGCTCGAGCTTGGAGCGGGTGAGGGTCATGACGAGATGCTTGGGACCGGACGCGTCGGCGGTGATGAAGGGAAGGTTGATCTCCGCCTGCATCACGCTGGACAGCTCGACTTTCACCTTCTCCGCGGCCTCCTTGAGGCGCTGAAGGCCCATGCGGTCCTGCCGCAGGTCGATCCCGTGGTCCTTCTTGAACTCGTCGCAGATCCAGTCGATGACCCGCTGGTCGAAGTCGTCGCCGCCGAGGTGCGTGTCGCCGTTCGTCGAGATGACCTCGAACACCCCTTCGCCAAGGCGCAGGATCGAGATATCGAACGTGCCTCCGCCGAGGTCGTAGACGGCGATCTCCTCGTCGCGCTTCTTGTCGAGGCCGTAGGCCAGCGACGACGCGGTCGGCTCGTTGATGATCCGGAGCACCTCCAGACCCGCGATCGTGCCCGCGTCTTTGGTGGCCTGGCGCTGGCTGTCGTTGAAGTACGCCGGGACAGTGATCACGACCTGGGTCACCTTCTCCCCAAGGTAGGCCTCGGCATCCGCCTTCAGCTTCTGCAGGATCATGGCCGAGATCTCCTGAGGCGAGTGCCAGCTGTCGCCCATCTGGACCTGCACGTCGCCGTTCGGGGCCGCGCGCATCTGGTATGGCAGAAGCTTGCGATCCCGTTCGACCGCGGGATCGCTGTTCTTCCGGCCCATGAAGCGCTTGATCGAAGAGATCGTGTTCTCCGGGTTGGTGATGGCCTGACGCTTCGCCACCTGCCCCACCATGCGCTCGCCGGTCTTCGGGTTGACGGCGACCACCGACGGCGTCAGCCGATTCCCCTCCGCGTTGGCGATGACGAGCGGCTCACCGCCCTCCATAACCGCGACAACAGAGTTCGTCGTCCCGAGGTCAATTCCAATAACTTTCGGCATATCTTCACTCCGAGGTGGCAGGTGACCGGCGTCCAGCAGCCGCCTGCTATCTCATGTCCTCTGTGTTCTGTTCGCCTTGACGTGGGCGCCCGACCTTGACGAGCGTAGGCCGCAGAACGCGGTCGTGCAGGCGGTATCCCTTCTGGAGCTCCGCCGTGACAACGTTCGCTTCACCGGGCTCCCCATCGCGAAGGACCGCCTCGTGCACGAATGGATCGAACTCCTTGCCCTCCGCCTCGATCGGCCTAAGGCCGTGGAGGTCTAGAACTGCCCGAAGCTTTCGCTCGATGAGCAGGATGCCCTCGACCCAGGTCAGTTGACGTAGCTCAGCCGGAACTGCCTCCAGCGCGCGCTCCAAATCGTCGAGGACCGGCAGCAGATCCAGGATCACTCGTGCGTCTGCGTTCCTGACGATCTCGCCTCGCTCCTGCTCGACTCGCCGCCGGTAGTTCGCGAAGTCCGCCTGGGCACGCTGCCAGCCCTGGAAGTGCTCGTCCTTTTCCGCACGGGCCGACTCCAGATCCTGCTGCAGTGCCTCGACGGTCGGCTCCGCCGACTCTCTTCGTTCTCCGTGTGCATCGCTCATTATCTCACCGCAAGAAACGTCTCAATCAGCAACCGATCGAGCACGTGGGCAACGTACTCCACCATCGGAACCGCCCGCCAGTAGGCAAGCCGCGTTGGCCCGATCACGCCGACAACGCCGGTCAGCTCGCCGGGCCGTCCGTACGTTGCCAGCACAGCGCTACACTCACGTAGCGCCTCGAGACCATGCTCCTCACCGATGGCGACCAGCGTCCCTTCGCGCTGCGGGACGGCGGCCATCAATGCGTGGAGAAGCCC
>WHTR01000031.1:0-24091 GCA_009377635.1 Chloroflexota bacterium | reverse complement strand
GTGATGCTCGAGGACCTCCACGACCGGATGCAGGCGGTCGCTCGTCCCAAACTCCGGTTGGGCGGCCATGTAGCTCAGCCCCTCCAGCACGACGTCTCTGTCGCCCGCGGCCGTCTGCCGGTCCGTCTCCTCCAGCATGCGCATCACACTCTGGAGGAGCGCGGGATACGGCGCATCATCGGCGAGCTGGCGGACCTCCGCGGCCGAACGGTCGGCGAACCGATCGTTCCACTCGTTCGCGAGACGCCCCAGCTCCTCAGACCCTGGGTCCTCGGTCAGACGCACCAGCGTCATCCGGACGGCCCCGGAACGAAGGATGGCCACCACGAGAACGGTGGCGAACCCGATCCGCACCAGATCAATCCGGCGCAGGCAGCTCACCGACTCGCTGAGCGGCGCCACGAAGACCGGATTCTGGATGTGGCTCGCAATGACCGATGCGGCGAGACGAAGCCACTCTCCGACATCGGACTCAACCTGGTGGAACTGATGGGCGATCATCCGCTCCTCGGATTCCGCCAGGCGCGCGCCTCCCATCAGCCATTCCACGTAATACCGGTAGCCACGGTCGGACGGTATGCGCCCGGCCGACGTGTGCGGCTGATGCAGGAACCCGAACCCTTCCAGCGCCGCCAGCTCATTCCGCATCGTCGCCGCGGAGACGTTCGGCACGTACTTCCGAACCAGCGCCTCCGACGAGACCGGCTGGGCAGAGTCCACGTATTCTTCGACCACGTGCTTCAGGATGCGCCCGCGCCGTGGTGTCAGCACGCCGGACATTGCTCCTCCGGACAATTAGCAGTCTCGACGTCCAAGTGCTAATCGAAGCATACCAAGCTGCGTCGAGTGTGTCAAAGGGGCCATCACCCGAGCGAAGACAGTATAATGGCGGGTCATGCTCGAGGGAGTCTCCCCCCGTCAATCCTGCCTCTCGCGCGCTCTGCCTCGCCTCAGGAGAGGTTCCTCCACGCAGCCGCGTCGAACAACAGCCGACGTGCGTGCTCAGCGAAATCCGGGCTGGAGTTGAGGTTGACCGAAATAGGGAACGTTCGGCCAGTCAAGATCGAGGACGAGATGCGCAGCTCGTACCTCGACTATGCGATGAGCGTCATCGTCGCGCGCGCGCTCCCCGACGTGCGGGATGGACTGAAGCCGTCACAGCGCCGCGTGCTCGTCGCGATGCACGATCTGAACCTCGCCCCGAACCGGGGACACCGGAAGTGCGCCAAGATCTGCGGGGACACATCGGGGAACTACCACCCGCACGGCGAGGCAGTGATCTACCCCACCCTCGTACGCATGGCACAGGACTTCAACATGCGGTACCCGCTTGTCGATGGGCAGGGGAACTTTGGCTCGATCGACAACGATCCGCCGGCAGCGATGCGCTACACCGAGGCACGTTTGACCCCGATCGCTCTCGAGATGCTGGCCGACATCGACCGGGATACGGTGGACTGGCAGGCCAACTACGAGGGCACGCGTCAGGAGCCGCTCGTCCTGCCGGGGCGATTCCCGAACCTGATCTGCAACGGGTCGGCGGGCATCGCTGTAGGCATGGCGACGAACATTCCGCCCCACAACCTCTCGGAGACGGTCGACGCGCTGGTGCTCTTGATCGACAACGCAGAGGCGACCGTCGAGGATCTGATCAAGATCGTGCCGGCGCCAGATTTCCCGACCGGCGGCATCTTGATCGGCCGAGAGGATGTGCGGACCGCGTATGCGACGGGTCACGGCAGGGTTGTCATCCGGGCCAAGGCGAGCGTTGAGGAGGTCCGCGGCGGGCGCTGGCAGATCATCATCACGCAGCTGCCCTATCAGGTCAACAAGGCCGCCTTGCAGGAGCGCATCGCCGAGCTCGTGCGGGACCGCCGGATCGACGGCGTCGCCGATATGCGGGACGAGTCAGACCGGCAGGGCATGCGCCTCGTCATCGAGGTCAAGCGGGACGCCAAGCCACAGACCGTCCTCGCACAGCTCTATAAGCACACCGCGCTGCAGACCACGTACGGAATCAACATGCTCGCCATCGTCGACGGCGAGCCGCGGGTCCTCAACCTAAAGCGCCTGCTCACGCTGTTCATCGAACACCGTCAGACGGTGTTGACGCGGCGCTCACAGTACGAGCTGAATCGCGCCCGGGCCCGCGCGCACGTGCTCGAGGGCCTCAAGATAGCCCTCGACCATCTGGACGCGGTCATCCGCACCATCCGGCAGAGCGAATCCGCGGATCAGGCGCTTCACACACTCATGGCCCGCTACCAGCTCACGGAGATACAGGCCCGAGCCATTCTCGACATGCAGCTGCGCCGCCTCGCCGCCCTCGAGCGCCAGGAGGTGCTGGACGAGCTGGCCGAGCTGCGCAAGACGATCACCTACCTCGAGGACCTGCTGGCGAATCCGCAGAAGATCCTCGCACTTGTCCGCGAGGAGCTCCTCGAGCTGAAGCGGAAGTACGGAGACGCGCGGCGATCGGTCATCTCGCTGGACGACAACGCCGAGATCAGCCTCGAGGACCTCATCCCACGGGTCGAAACGCTCGTGACCGTGAGCACCCGCGGCTACGTGAAGCGGGTACAGCCGGACACGTACCGAACCCAGCGGCGCGGCGGTCGCGGCATCCGCGGGATGATCCTGCGAGACGAGGACACGCCGCGGCATATGGTGGTCGCCAACACGCACGACAACATCCTGTTCTTCACCGACCGCGGACGCGTCTTCCAGCTCAAGGCGCACCAGATCCCCGAGGGAGACCGCACGGCGAAGGGCGTTCCCATCATCAACCTGATCAATATCGAGGCTCGGGAGACCGTGACCGCGGTCGTCGGGACTGCCGAGTTCATCGGGGATCACTATCTCGCCATGGCCACGAGGATGGGCGAGATCAAGAAGGTCCCGATTGGAGAGTTCGCCTCCGTGCGATCGAGCGGCCTCATCTCGATGGACCTGGAACCCACTGATGAGCTGGGCTGGGTATCACACCTGAGTGAGGGCGCCGAGCTGATCCTCGTGACTGAGCACGGACAGGCTGCCCGCTTCAGTGAGAGCGGGGTGCCATCCCGTTCGCGCGCTGCCGGCGGCGTCCGGGCGATGCGGCTTGCCGCGGGCGACCGGGTGTGCGGGATGGACGTTGCCACACGGAATGGACAGATCCTGGTCGTCACGGCGAACGGCTTCGCCAAGCGCACGCCCGTAAGCCAGTTCCCGGTGCACAACCGGGGCGTCAGTGGCGTTCTCGCCCAGAAGGTGACCGATCGCAGCGGTCCGGTCGTTGCAGCCCCCGTCGTCCGGGGCACGGAGGAGGTCATGGTCAACTCGTCGGCGGGGACCGTGCTTCGCACGCCGGTCTCCAGCGTCAGTGTCCAGGGGCGCGCCGCGCAGGGCGTTGCCTTCATGGGCCTCCGGCCGGGGGACCACATCGTGTGCGTGGCGCTCATGGACGCCAACGGGAACGAACCGACCGACGGGGCAGCGCCCAAGCCGACCCCACGGAGGAGGAGCGAAGGCACTCCCGCCCCACAGGGACGGGCGACCCAGCGCGCAGGGAGGGGGACGTCGCCACCGGTGGGAGGCGCCCCCGCGAATGCCCCGTCAGCTCGTCGTCGGGGGGCCTCGCCAACCGACTCGACGCGGAGGAGGTGATTGCGCGGAAGGACAGCGGGGAGACGATAGCTGCGAAAGGAAACCGACATGAAAGAAATTCTGCTCAACGTTCACGTCGAACCCCTGCCTGAGGGTGGCTTCCTCGCCACCAGCGAGGATTTGCCAGGGCTCGTGGCGCAGGGCCGCACGGCGGCCGAAACGCTGGAGATCGCTCAAGACGTGGCGGCCGGTCTCATCGAGTCGTACCTGGAGCATGGCGACGAGCTGCCGCCCAAGCTGCGTGGGTCCAGGGCGGCCGCGGGAGAGATCGGCATTCCAGTTGCCTTGCCTTGATGGGCCGGCTGGCCGGATTGCGCGCCGACGACGTCATTCGCAGGTTACGGCGTGCGGGGTTCGTTTTTGACCGCCAGCGGCGAAGCAGTCACCAGATCTGGAGAAACCCCACTACGGGCGCACGGACAACTGTCCCGCGCCACCCAGGCGACCTGCCCGAAGGCACAGTTGCGGCCATCATCCGGCAAGCCGGCTTCTCGGTCGATGAGTCTTGTCTCTCTGAGGATCGGCAGGAGTGCCCCAGCCGTTTGCTCCGAGCTCGAGCATAGGGTAAACTTCTCCTACGTGCATTTCCCACCTATCCACCAGGCAGGTCACTCCATGACCCGTGAAAAGGCGCCACCGATGAAGGAGCCTTCGCTAACGCAGAGCGATCAGCCTCACTCCCGAGACCCATCGCGCACGATCGGACGCAATCTGGAGCCGTTCCTGCTCCTGGAGCTTGTCCGGGCTCCGTCGTACGGATACGACCTCATTCGCCGACTGGACGAGTTCGGGTTCCGCCGCGCATCGGGCGAGCCCGCGGTCGTATACAAGGTGCTTCGCTCCCTCGAGGAGGCCGGCGCCATCGGATCCCAGTGGGCCACGCAGGAGTCCGGCCCGGCTCGACGCTACTACGAGATCACCGACGCGGGCCGGGCGCAGCTGCATCGCCGGGTCTACCACCTGAAACGGTACGTGGAGAGGGCGGAGCGGCTCCTCGCCGACTACGTCGCGCTGACCGGTGAGAATCCGACCGAGGACACCGCCCTCGCCATCCCGGAACCGTTGGCCACGACCGGCGACAGCGGACGGGGGCGGTAGGTACACATGTCGACCGCGTGGCGCGTCATGAGTTACTTCCGAAAGTACTGGCTCGCCGTAGCGGTCGCTTTCGTCTGCCTGACACTCGTGACCGCCGCGGAGGTCTACATCCCGCAGCTTATCCGACAGGTCATCGACTGCGGCATCAGGGTCGGGGCGCCGGCCGAAGGGAACGCGGTGAGCTGCCCGGTCGTTCCCGACCCCATGCAGCTCGTCTGGTCGGCGTCTCTCCTCATCGTCGGCCTCACGGCGCTGAAGGGCCTCTTCCATTTCGGCCACGGCTATCTCGGCGAGTTCAGCGCTCATAGCATTGCCTACGACATTCGGAACGAGATCTACCGTCACCTCCAGCGTCTCTCCTTTGGCTGGCACGATCGCGCCCAGACAGGGCAACTGATGGCGCGCGCCACCAGCGATGTCGAACAGCTCCGCCACTTCACAGGGCGCGCCGTGCTCCAGCTTGCCCAGCTCATCCTTCTGGGAACAGGGATCAGCATCGTCCTCTTCAGCATGAACTGGAAGCTCGCCATCGCCGCGCTCCTCACCTTACCGTTCCTGGTGCGGACGATCGCCCAGTACCACGTCCGGGTCCGGCCCCTCTTCCGACTGGTTCAGGAGGAGCTCGCCGTCCTCGCCGCAATCACCCAGGAGAACATCGCCGGCGCGAAGGTCATCAAAGCGTTCGCTCGCGAGAAGGACGAGATCCGGAAGTTCGAGTCTCAGAACGCACGGCTGCAGGAGCAGTATGTTGCCGCGGCGGAGGTGCAGTCGTTCACCAACCCCCTCATGGACAGCATCGCGAACCTGGGGACAGTCATCGTTGTCTGGTTCGGCGGCTATCTCATCATCACCGGGGATCTCTCGGTGGGAGAGCTCGTCGCCTTCAATGCCTATCTGCTGCTGATCGTCCGCCCCGTTCGGCGGCTCGGCTTCCTGGTCGGCCAGTCGTCGCGTGCCCTCGCAGCCGCTGAACGGATCTTCGAGATCCTTGATGCGCCAATCGACGTCATTGATCGGCCGGGCGCTCAGCCAATGCCACCGATTCGGGGCGAGGTCATGTTCGACCACGTTTGGGTGAGCTACTTCGGTGGCGAGCCAGTTCTGCGCGACGTCTCGTTCCGCGTGCATCCTGGCCGGGTGGTCGCTCTCCTCGGCGCCACCGGGTCGGGAAAGTCAACGATCGTCAACCTTATCTCCCGCTTCTATGACGTCGGGCAGGGGCAGGTACTCGTCGACGGCCACGACGTGCGCGACGTCCAGCTCGAGTCGCTGCGTCGACAGATCGGCTTCGTGCTGCAAGACACGACGCTGTTCACCGGAACGATCCGCGACAACATCGCCTTCGGCGTCCCCGATGCCACTGACGAGGCCGTCGTCGCTGTCGCCAAGGCAGCCCGTGCGCACGACTTCATCTGCGAGTTTCCGCTGGGGTACGAGACCCGAGTAGGGGAGCGGGGCATCACACTCTCGGGCGGACAGAAGCAGCGCGTGGCCATCGCCCGCGCGCTCCTCCTCAACCCCAAGATCCTGATCCTTGACGACTTCACATCGGCGGTCGACACCGAGACCGAAGTGCTCATCCGCGAGGCGCTCGACGTGCTGATGCGGGATCGGACGACCTTCGTCATCGCCCAACGCGTCAGCACCGTGCAGAATGCTGACGTCATCCTTGTGCTGGACCACGGCGAGATCGTCGGCATGGGAACCCACGAGGAGCTCCTCGAGAGCAATCCGATCTACGCGGAGATCTTCCGCCTCCAACTGATGGACGAGACGGTTGTCGAAGTGTTCGGCGCGGAGCGCGCAGCAGCGCTCGTGGGGGTTTCGTCACTGCGTGAGAATCGACAGGATGGAGGCGCGCCCATGGGCGGCGGATGGCTCCCCGGAAATGGCTGGGCCGATGCTGGAGACGGACTGTCCGGTGCTCCGTCCCGCCGCGGTGCACGAAACCCGAATCGCAACGGGGAGAGTCGCTGATCATGTGGGTTGGTGGCGGCTGGGGTCGCATCGGTGACGAACCCGGCGGACGGGTCATCAGCACGGCGGTCGTACGGCGGATATGGACCTACCTCCGGCTCCACAAGCCGCGCCTGGTATGGGCGTTCATCCTCGTTGTCGTCACCGCCGCTACCCAGGTCGTCGGACCGTACCTCCTCAAGGTTGCCATCGACGACTTCATTGTGGCGCGGCAGGACGTCATGGGGCTGAGCCTCGTCGCCGCCGCTTTCGCCCTGACTGTCCTCATCGCGTGGGCCTCTCAGGCCCACCAGTCGTACACGATGGCGCTCGTCGCCCAAGATGTGCTGAACCGCATTCGGGGCGAGCTGTTCATCAAAGTGAATCGGCTCTCGCTTAGCTACCACGACCGGCATGAGTCCGGCGTCACTATGTCGCGCATCGTCAACGACGTTGCCGTGTTCCAGGAGCTGCTCACCCAGGGCGTGATCTACCTCGTAGCCGACTTCCTGCTCTTGGCTGGCATCGTGGCCATCATGGTGGCCATGAGCCCGACGCTTGCCCTATACACCTTTTCGGTCCTCCCCATCATGGTGCTCGCGACAATCTTCTTCACCCAGCGGGCCCGACGCGCCTTCCTGCGGACACGCGAGACCATCGGCCAGGTGGCCGCTGGGTTCCAAGAGAACATCTCCGGCGTCCGGGTCGTGCAGGCGTTCGCCCGAGAGGACGTGAGCCAGGACCGATTCGACGAGATCAACCGCGGCAATCTGCGAGCCAACGTATGGGCGCTCGGGTTGCTGGCGAGTGCCTACCCACCAATCGTGGAGTTTACCGGGATGCTGGCGACGGCCATTGTCCTCTGGTTCGGGACGAGCGCCGTCCTGGCCGGCGAGGTCACCGTGGGTGTCGTCGTGGCGTTCCTGACCTATGTGACACGCTTCTTTCAACCGATCCGAGAGCTGGCGCAGGTGTACACGACATTCCAGCAGGCCATGGCCGCCGGCGAGAAGATCTTCGAGCTGATGGACTACCGCATCGACGTCGACGACGAACCTCACGCGACGGAGATGCGACCGATCGAAGGACACGTTGCCTTCGACCACGTGTCCTTCAGCTACCGCGACGGCATCCCGGTTCTGAACGACATCTGCTTCGAGGCGCAGCCGGGTCAAACTGTGGCGCTCGTGGGCCCGACGGGGGCCGGGAAGACCTCCATCGCGAGCCTGCTGGCCCGCTTCTACGATGTGAAGGGCGGAGCGATCCTCATGGACGGGACCGACGTTCGCGCCGTGACCATGGAGTCGCTCCGGCGCCAAATGGGCCTCGTGCCTCAGGACCCGTTCCTCTTCACGGGAACGATCGCCGAGAACATTCGGTTTGGGCGACTGGACGCCACGGATGAGGAGGTCGTCGAGGCCGCAAAGCTGGCCAACGCCCACGACTTCATCTCGCGGCTTCCCGACGGGTACCAGACGCCGGTCTTCGAACGGGGGCAGAACTACTCGCAAGGCCAGCGCCAGCTCGTGGCCTTCGCGCGCGCGGTGCTCGCCAACCCCCGAATCCTCATCCTGGACGAGGCGACCGCGAGCGTCGATACCCGCACCGAGGTCTTGATCCAGACGGCGCTGGCCCGCCTTCTCACCGGTCGTACGTCGTTCGTCATTGCCCACCGGCTGTCGACGATTCGGAACGCAGACTTCATCTTGGTCATAGATCACGGTCAGATCGTTCAGCGCGGCAGTCACCGCGAGCTTCTCTCCCAAGAAGGCATGTACCGCGACCTGTACCTCATGCAGTACCGCCGAGAGGCGCGAAGCCACGACGCCGTGCCCGAGGAGCTGGCGCCAACCCCGAGCACGAGACACGAGGGGTGACACGTGACGGCGAATCGTCCTCTCGCCCCTCCTAGCGAGGGTGCCGAGCGCGGTCCCTCTTATGTCGAGGCCAACCCCGAGAGTCCAGTAGCCATCTGCACGCTGTCCAGCCATGAACTCCTCGACGACCTTGCCCGGTCGGCGCTCGTCGACCGCGTCGCGATTATCGGGCCCCTCGAGACCGAGAACATCGGCATCGAACGGATGATCAGCACGGTCCTCGCGCGTCCGCGCATTCGGTGGCTCATCTGCTGCGGCGAGGAGGCACGGGGCCGGTACCAGGGCCATGCCCTCCGCGCGCTCTTCACACGGGGCGTCGACGCGGAAGGAGCTGTCGTGACGGCGCGCAGCCGACGCGCTCGCCTGCGCATGCTCGGGCCTGAGCACGTTGATGCCGTGCGACGGCAGCTCCGATTCCGCGATCTGATCGGCGTCCACGACGTCGGGACCATCGCGCGCGCGGTGGACGAGTGTCTGTGCGACGACCCGGGGCGCTTCGAGGAGCACGTCTCCCTCCCAGACCCGGAGCCCATCGAGGTGCCGACCCGGCCCTTCCGGCTCCGCGAGGAGGACCCGAACGGTTTCTTCGTGATTCAGGTGGACCGGGGCAGAGCGCAGCTTCTCATCGAGCACTACAGCGTCGACCGCGCCCTGATGCACCGGATCGTGGGATCGGACGCCGAGTCCCTGTGCACGGCGCTGGTTGAGTGGGGCCTCGTCTCACGGCTTGAGCACGCGGCGTACCTCGGGCGGGAGCTCGTCAAGGCCGAGCTAGCGCTTCGGCAGGGAATTCGATACCGGCAGGACGAGCCATTCTCGTGAGACGGTGTGCTAGAATGCGTTGGCTCGACAGATCAGCATTCAGGGGTGACCAGGAGCCTGCATGGCCGGCCCGTGAGTCGGCGCAGGCACGAACAGAACCGTCGAACGAGCTCCGGAGGGCCGGATGGCCAAGAAGCGTCGGCGCAAGCCGGGCCTCCAAAGCTGCTCGATCTGCGGAAGACACCAGCTCGTTCAGGAGTTGCAGTCGGGCATCTGCCTGATGTGCCTTGGGTTGGTCGGCGTGAAGCAGTGGCGGCCCAAGGGCAGCCGCCAGCCCGAGGAGATGCAGTCCGTAGAAGGAGCGGCCACGGGGGTCTGAGAACCCGAGACTGGGGCGCCCCGACATCAGTCGGGGCGCCCTTCCTGTGTGGGCTTTATCGGACCAGCTGCTGCATCACCTTGCATCTAAGGATTCACGTGGCGGGCATTCAGGACAAGCAGGATACGGGCGTACTGGTCAGCAACGTGCCGCTGCTGACCCTCCTCACCGCGTTCTTGAAGATCGGTGTGCGCTCATGGGGCGGCGGGACCGCCACGATCTACGTCATGCACCGAGAGCTGGTGGACCGCGGCTGGATCACCTCCGAGCAGTTCACGGTAGACTTCGGGCTCAGCCGAATCATCCCGGGCATCAACCTGCTGGCGATGGCGGTTATGGTCGGCTATCGGCTGAACGGCGTGTTCGGGTCATTCGCCGGTATCCTCGGGCTCATGCTCCCCACCTCGCTTATCACGCTGGTCATCACCCTCGGGTTCGCCGGCCTGACGGCCAACCCCATCGGTGAGGCAACGGTCCGAGGCGCGGTCCCGGTCACGGCGGCCCTCACGTTCGCCCTGGCGTTCGATTGGACCGTGCTATTCCCCTGGCGGGAGCTGCGCGTGGTCGCGCTGATGGTCCTATGCGCCCTCGCCAGCTTCCTGCTCGCGGCGGTCCTTGACGTCTCGGTTGCGTTCATCATTGTTGGCAGCGCCGTTGCGGGCGCCTTCCTCCTCCGGCCCAGCAAACGTGAGAAGGACCCGTGAACTTCCTCGAGCTCCTGCTGGTCTTTCTCAAGGCCGCTCTGCTCTCGTCCGGCGGCCTGCAGGCGCTGCCAATTCTTGAGGACGAGCTGATCATCCAACGCTCCGTGCTGACGGACGGCGACTTCGCGACGGCGGTGGCCATCGGGCGGATCACGCCGGGGCCAAACGGGCTCTTCGTCATCTCGATCGGCTACTATGCCGGCGGCCTGCCGGGCGCCCTCGCCGGCGTTCTGGGCATCATGATCCCTCCGTTCCTGGGCATCGCCCTCGTGCGCGCACACCGCCGCCTGGCCGGGCGTCCGTGGGTGGAGGGCGTGACGCGAGGAATGATGGCGTCCGCGGTCGGACTGCTGAGCGCGCTGGGCTACTCATTTGGCGCGCCACTTCTGAGCGAGCCCGCCTCGATCGCCATTCTGGTCGCGTCCCTGGCGGCTCTTCTGATCGTCCGGGCTGATGTGCTCCTGGTCCTGGCGGGCGGCGCCATCGCCGCCGTCGGCCTCTACTTCCTGGGAGTCCCGCTCGCGTAGCGGGTCACTTCGCATGCACTTCGCCATTGTAGCCACCGTAAACGGCGGGCCAGGAGCACGGCCTGTAGGCCCGCCCTTCAGGGCGGCGTCCCTCACATTCGTTCAGTCATGCTCACGGACTCGCCTCTACCGTTCGCGCACGTCGACGACCGGGTTCCGGAGCACGCCAATACCCTCGATATCCACCTCGACCACGTCCCCGGGTCTGAGGTATTCGGGCGGCGTGCGTGCGTTCCCGACGCCCGAGGGCGTCCCAGTGGAGATCAAGTCGCCGGGCTCGAGGGTCAGTCCCTTCGACAGGTAGGAGATGATGGACGGAATGTCGTTCACCATCTGGCCGGTGCTGGCACTCTGCTTCGTCACCCCGTTGACACGGCACTCGATGTGCAGGCCGTGCGGGTCCGGAATCTCGTCCGCGGTGACGATCCACGGCCCGAACGGGCAGGTACCGTCGAGACTCTTCCCCAGAAACCATTGGATGTGGGCGCTCTGAACATCGCGCGCAGACACGTCGTTGAAGCACGTATAGCCGAAAACGTACGCCAGTGCCCGGTCGCGGGAGATGGCCTTGCCCGCGCGGCCAATGACGACGCCGAGCTCAGCCTCCCAGTCGAACTTCACGGACACAGTCTCGTCGAACTGGATCGACTCGTCGGGACCCACGATGGAGGTCAGTGCCTTTGTGAAGAACACGGGTACTGTCGGCTCCAGCTCGCGGTTGGCCGCTCGGTTTGACTCCTCCAGATGGGCGGCGTAATTTACCCCGAGGCAGAAGACATTCTTGGATGGCCGCGGAATGGGCGCGAGGAGCTTGACCTGCGCGAGCGGACGCGCGAACGAGTCGGCGCGAGCGGCGGAGCCGGCCCGTTCCGCGACGAGCTGCCTTGCCCGGCTCCAGGCCTCTGGGCCCGCGGCGATGAGGTCCAGCATCGTCCGTGGCAGCGACGGCCCGGAGTCGGCTTCCGCCGCACGCGCCAGATCGAGAACGGTCTCATCCACAACCGCGCCCAGCCGAGCGCTTCCATCGGCATCAAACGTCACGAGTCGCATTGTCCCTCCTCTTCTTCTGCCGTAATCTGAAACGTGTAGATTCTCAGGTCCTCGGTGAGAATATAATCGGGCCCCAGGGAAAGGAGCACCGGCATGAGCTACCATGGGCAGATCGTCGTCGATATGGACTCACATGTGCGCGAATACGAGGACGTAGATCGAACGTACCGGGACTTCATCGACCCGGCGTACCGAGAGTCGTTCGAGCGGCTCTCGGCCACCGTCGCCCGGCGACGCGAGACCGGCCAGACAACCGCCCTCTTCATGAATCCTCAGGCGATCATCGAGACCTCTGACGAGTCCCGGCCGCTGGGCGTCCACGACCGTTTCGGTCTCGACAATGTTCGGTCAGCGCCCCAGACCAAAGCGGAGGCCAGGATTGCTCGCGGAAAGGATCCGGTTCCGCGGGAGGTACACTGGGATCCCTCCATCCGCCTGCGCGATATGGATCGCGCCCAGATCGATGTCAGCGTCATCTTCCCGAGCCACTCCGCAAGCTACTGCGCGCTTCGGGACATAGGATTCGAGAGTGCGCTGCACCAGGCGCTCCATCGCTACATGACCCACTATTGTGCCGAATCGGACGGTCGCCTCCGATGGGCGTTGACCGCCAACATGCGTGATGTTGCCTGGACTGTACAGGAACTGACGTACTGGGCCGAGCGGGACAACAATCTGATTGGCGTGCTCCTCTCCCCCCGATGTCCCAACGGTCGGCTCCTCGACAATCCAGATCTCCATCCGCTGTACCAGCGCGCCCAGGAGATCGACCTTCCAATCCTGGTCCATGGCGGAGTGCTGCGCTCCCCGCTGACCGCCGGCGCCACGGAGCTCGACAACTCTGGCTACCTGATTCGCGCCTTCTACCAGCCCTGGGCAGGGATGACCGCCCTGGGCGCGCTTATCGGCGGCGGGGTGTTCGATCTCTTTCCGTCTCTGCGGGTGGGGATCTTCGAGACCAGCGGCGGCTGGCTTCCCTGGGCGATCGAGCGCCTCGAGGGCACTCCCGGCAGTCGCCTGACGCCTTTCATGAAGCGGACAGCGGCCGACATCGCCGCTGGAGGCCAACTGTTCCATTCCATTGAGGCGGGCGAGGACTACCTCGAATACTGCGTGGACGCGCTCGGCGAGGACATATGGCTTTTCGCCACCGACTACCCGCACTCCGGCAGTCCTTGGCCCGACGGGGTGCCGCGCGTCACCGGGCGATCGGACCTCACGGAGCGTGCAAAGGCGAAGATCCTCGGCGAGAATGCCGTGCGCCTCTGCCAGCGACTGAAGAGGTAGGCGGATCTCTCAGGCAGGGCGGAGGATTAGCCGAGCCCCTTCCGCTTCTTGATCTCCTCGATGAGCTGCGGAACCACCTGAAACACGTCGCCCACCACGCAGAGGTCAGCGACGCTGAAAATGGGCGCCTGCGCATCCGTGTTGATGGCGACGATGTGTTTCGAGCTCTTCATGCCAGCAAGGTGCTGGATCGCGCCGGAGATGCCGCAGGCGATGTAGACATCGGCCTTTACCGTCTTGCCGGTCTGGCCGATCTGCATCGAGTAGGGAACCCAGGCGGCGTCCACGACGGCACGGGTCGCACCCACAGCCCCACCGATCAGGTCCGCCAGCTCATGGAGCATGTGGAAGGCCTCGGCCGACTTGAGACCCCGTCCGCCGGCGACAATGTTTTTGGCGCCCTCAAGCTGGGGCCCTTCGACCGGTACCGCCACGCGGTCGACGATCCGCACCTGCCGAACGTCGTCATCGGTGGGCACCGGGACGGGCTCAACGTTCGCGGTTCCGCCCACCGGATTCGCCTCGACCGACTTTGGCCGCACGAGCAGCAGGTTCGGCCCCGCGCCGACGAGTGTGGACTTTGCCACGTACGACCCACCGAGCGCCGGGATGGTGGCCTCTACCCGTCCGTTCAGGAGTGCGAAGCCGCTCACGTCGCTGATCGCGCCGCAGCCAAATCGAGCACTCAGTCCGGCCGCCACGTCCCGGCCTGCGTAGCTCGACGCGAAGAGCACCGCGGATGGATGGTGCATCTCGACGAGGTGCGCGACCGCCTCGATGGCCGGCCGCATGAGGTACTCGTCGAACACGGGATCATCGGACCGGTACACGGTTCTCGCGCCGTAGGCACCGAGTGCCCCCACGGCGTCGTCGGGAGCGGACCCCAGCAAGATCGCCTCGGCCTCGCCGGCAGCGGTTGCCATGGTCAGCATCTCGAGCGTGGTCGACGTGAGCGTCCCCTCGACCGCCTCCGCGTAGACCCAAATCCGATCAGCCATACTCAATCACCGATCGTTTCCACCGCACAGAGCGTCTAGCTGCTAAGTCGGCTAGATCACACCCGCCTGAGCGAGAAAGTCCGCGATCTCCCGTCCCCCGTCGCCCTCGTCGTGGATGAGTCGCCCCGCGCCGCGCGACGGCGGAGCGCCAACAGAGAGCACGCGCTCGCGCGCAGCCGAGTCGCCGACATCGTCCGGCCCGAGACTCAGATCCGCTGCCGAGCGCTGCTGGATCTCGATCTTTCGAGCGGCCATGATTCCTTTGAGCTGCGGGTAGCGAGGCTCGTTGATGCCGCTCGTCGTCGTAACGAGCGCTGGCAGCGCCGCCGTCACCACAGCGTAGCCCTCCTCGCTCTGCCGGTGAATCGTGACGGTCTCGCCGTCGACGAACACCTGCTTCGCGAACGTCAGCGCGGGCACTCCCAACAGCGTCGCGACCTGCACCGGCACAATGCCGGAATAGCTATCGCTGCTCTCCGTGGCGCAGACAACCAGATCAAAGCGCGGCTGCTGTCGGATGGCTGCAGCCAACGCCTTGGCCGTACCGAGTGTGTCCGACCCAGCGAACGCGTCGTCGAGCAGATGAACCGCAGCCGAGGCGCCCATGGCGAGGGCGCGACGGATCCCCACGCTCGCATCCGGGATCCCCATTGTCACGAACGTGACGCTGCCGCCGTGCTGCTCGGTCAGGCGAAGGGCCTCCTCGAGGGCGCTGGCAGCGGCCGGATCGAGCTCGTGCGGCACGTCGGTTCGCCGCATGCGCTTCGCGTCGGGGTCGATCTCGAGGGTGACCGAACTGTCGGGGATGACCTTCCCACAGACAACGACGTGCAACGGACGTCTCTCCGAGAGCTGGGGTGTGTCAGCAGCCAGTGGAGGGCTTCTACGAGGAGACCCACTCGTCGACGTTGCCCTCCATGATCGTGCCGAGGATCTCCTCGAGGTCGGTGACCGCCTGGTCGACGGCCTCCGGGTCGTCTTTCAGGTGAGCAACGCCAACGTTCGACGCGGCGTACGCAGCCTGGATCATGTCTTTGAGGTAGTCGTCCAGCTTGGACGTGTTGGGCGCTGGCTCAACCATGGTCGAATCCTCACGGGCTCTCGACGGGGTCAGCCCGCCGGGGCTTCACCGTCGGTCTCAGAGATAGAGACGATCCTTCACCGGGTCCGGAATGCTGACGCCCATCCGCTCCATGAGCGGTGTCACCTCGGCCATGTACTCTTCACGCGCCTGACTGTTCGACCGGCGCTTGAGGCCCCAGTAGCGGAACCGCTCGGACCGTGGCGACTCGGAGTGACCGAACATGTCCAGAGACTTGGGATACCAGTAGTCGATGGCGCGCTGGACGCGCTCCTTCCACTCGCCGCCCCGAAGCGCCAGCTCGCCCGCCTCGTTGGTACCGAAGTCGATGTGCCCCTCCTCTTCGGGGAGCATGGTTCGGACTGCCCGGTCGAGCGGTTGGAAACTGCCGTCCAGGAACTCGTCGAGCTGGTACTTCCCCACGCGGTCCACCAGGAATCCGAACACCGCGAAGCCTTCCCAATTGGTGATCGTCGTTCGGAACGCCTCGACGTAGCGCTTCTGATTGGGCCAACGGAGCACGTGCGAGACGTCCGTGCCGATCTCACCCGCGATGCGGGCCATCTTTCGGAAGTGGTCGATCTCCTCGGCTGCCGTTCGCGCGACGACCAGCTGCATCCCCCGTCCGGGCGCCGATGGGAGGACGTCCTTGACGTAGAGGTGCGGCCCGCCGATCTCGCAGTCCGACTGGATCGTCACCACGCGACGCAGCAGGTCCTGGTACTCCGGATCCTGCTTTTCGAAATCCTGCAGCTCAACCTTTTCGGTGTACACCGCCAGTTCCTCCCTTCTCGGGTTTTTCCCGCGGTCTCGCCGTCAGTCCACTATATCGGATGCATATCTCACTGTGCAAGAGTCCGTCAAGAAAACGCGAGATCGACGCCGCGGGCGGACTGTGCCCTGCCCTCACCGAACCGAGGCCTCCAGCAGCTCCGCCACGTCCTGGACGGGGAGCTGCTCGGCTACGCCCTTGGTGCTCGTCGCGTCCTCGAACATCATCATGCAGTACGGACACGCGGTGGCGATACGCTGCGGGCCGACGGCCATCGCCTGCTCCAGTCGAACATGGTTGATGCGCCGGCCGCGCTTCTCCTCCATGAACGCGTGGGCTCCGCCCGCCCCGCAGCACATGGCCTTCTCCCGGCACGGGTGGATCTCCCGCAGCTCGACCCCCGGCACAGATGCGAGCACGTGGCGCGGCTCGTCGTAGGTGGAGTGGTACCGCCCGAGATAGCAGGGGTCGTGATACGCGATAGCCTCCTCTCGCGCAGCCTCCGGACGGAGTCTTCCCTCGCGCACCAGCGCATCCAGCAGTTGGGTGTGGTGCATGACGCGAAAGCTGCCGCCGAGCTGAGGATACTCGTCGGAGATCGTGTTGAAGCAATGGGGGCACGCCGTGACGATCGTCTTGATCCCCGCCTCCTTGGCAGCGTTCAGCGTCTCCACGTTCTGCTGCGCAAGCGTTTGGTACAGGTACTCGTTGCCCGCCCTTCGGGCCGGATCACCCGTGCAGGTTTCGGCGGGTCCGAGAATAGCGAAGCGGACGCCCGCCCGCTGCAACAGGCGCGCGAAGGCGCCGGCCACTTTCTTCGCCCGGTCATCGTAGGCCCCGAAGCAGCCAACCCAGTAGAGCACATCCGCGCCCGGTGCCTCCTCCAGGGTTGGCACGCCGACCGCAGACGCCCAATCTGCTCGCCGGGCTCGAGGCAGCCTCCACGGGTTGCCCGTCGCATCGAGATTCTCGAACAGGGTCTGCAGATCCTTGCCGATGCGGCTCTCTTCCATCACCAGATGGCGCCGCATCTGGACGATCTTCGACACGTGATCGATGAAGACCGGGCAGGCATCGACGCACGCCCGACAGGTCGTGCAATCCCACAGCACGTCGTCGGTGATCACGTCGCCCACCATCCGCTGCGCTCGTTCTCCCGAGCCAGCGGCCCCATCCGCATCGCCGTTCGCCTGCCCGAAGCGCAGCGCCGGTCCGTGCGCGAGGACGTGGCGGCGGAGGTCGAGGATCAGGTCCTTCGGGGACAGCGGCTTGTCGGTGATGCTGGCCGGGCACTCGCTGGTGCAGCGGCCACACTCGGTGCACGTGTACGTGTCAAGGATGTCTTTCCAGCTGAGGTGGGGAATCTCGGACACGCCGACCGGCTTCTCCTGCTCCAGCGCCTCCTCGACGTTGATGTACGGGAGCTGCCCTTTGGGTGCAAGATTCCGGAGCCACGCGTTGAACGGGGCTGTGACGATGTGGAGATGCTTCGAGTGCGGCAGGTATGCGAGGAAACCGAGCACGGTGAGGATGTGCGCCCACCAGCTCACGACGTGGCCCGCCCGGTTCACGTCGAACCCGAGCGGAGCTAGCGCATTGGCGAGCGCAGTGCCGAAGACCTGCCACTGGCTCCCCGACTCGGGGAAGGCCGCGATTCCGAACCCTTCCGTCAGAAACGCCGTGACCATCAGGGTCGAGATGAGGCTCAGGATGAGGATGGCATCGCCCGTCAGATTCAGGTACCAGGGTCTGACGCGGATGCGGCGGTAAAACGCCATGGCCACGCCGACGAGCACGAAGAGCTGAAACGCGTCGACGGCGAATAGGAACGGCGCGCTGCCACCGATCACGGGGAGACGAAAGTCTGCCCAGAGGCCGCGCCCGAGCTGCTCCACGGTGCTGAAGGTGATGACGACGAATCCCCAGAAGATGAGGGCGTGCATGATTCCGGGGTATGGGCGCGTCAAGAGCCGGCCCTGACCCAACACATTGAGGATCCATCCACGAGTCCGCTCGAGGGGACGATCCGTTCGGTGAGCCGGCCCTCCCACCCGCATCAGGCGATACAAGCTCAGGGCATCTCGCAGGAACAGCCCCGCCCCCACGGCGATAGCCACGAGGAGCACGAGTTGGCCCGGAATGAACCCGTACGAGATCTGCGTTGCCGGCACTCCGACGCCTCCTTAACCGGTCCCCAATGTCGTCGCCGCCGGGCACGCATGCTGCTCCAGATGGAACGCGAAGTCCTCCGGGAAGAGACGGGTTGCGGAGGTGAGCGGTGGGATCGGCATCGAGATCAGGCTACACATGCCCTTCCCCTTCGCGAACGCGCCGATCTTCGGAATCTGGTCGAGCATCTGCGACGTCCCCGTTCCCTTCTGCACGGAATCAATGATCTTCGCGATGGTGCTCGTCTCCATCTGGCACGCAGGGCACTGCGCACACGACTCGCGCGCGAAGAACTGGGCGATCTCGTGGACCACTTCGACGACGCATTGCCCCTCCTCCACAATCCGCATCACACCGCAACCGAGCGCGGATCCTCGTTCCATGAGCGGACCACGGTCCATCGCGACATCGAGGTCGGCGGCGCCCAGGAACCCACTGGACGGCCCTCCGGGAAGGATACTTTTGATGCCCCGGCCGCTTGCCAGCCCACCGCCGTGCACGTCGATGATCTCCCGCAGCGGCGTACCGACCGGTAGCTCGACCACGCCGGGCACGCGCACGTTGGCCGGTAGCGTGAACAGCATCGTTCCGGGGTTGTCGTCCGTTCCCTGTCTGCGGAACCAGTTCGGGCCGTTCTGCACGATCGCCGGGACATAGGCAAACGTCTCTACGTTGTTGACGAGCGTCGGTTTTCCGAACAACCCAGCGGTCGTCGGGAAAGGCGGTTTCTGCCGCGGCAGGGCGCGCCGCCCCTCGATCGCCTCCAGGGCAGCCGAGTCCTCGCCCGCGACGTACTCCTGGGGCGCTGGGTGGATCCGGGCCGTGAGGGAGAAGGCGGTTCCACCGATGCGCTCACCGAGGTAGCCAGCCCGCGTCGCCTCGGCAATGGCGGACTCGAGCCGAGTGATCGCCTGCGCGTACTCGGAGTTGACGTAGAGCACAGCCTCCGTGGCGCCGATGGCGTAGGACGCGAGGATGATTCCCTCGAGGATCTTGTGAGGGTACTTCTCCATCACGACCCGGTCTTTCTGGCTGCCGGGCTCGTCCTCCCCGCCGTTTGCCACCACGTACTTCACCGGACCCGGCTCCTGCGCGGCGAAGCGCCACTTCTGGCCCGTTGGGAAGCATGCCCCACCTCTCCCTCGGAGGCCCGATCCTTCAACGGCGTCCAGTACTGCCTGCGGCCCATCCGCGAGGACTCGCCGTAGTGCCTCGTATCCACCTTCGGCACCGTACTCTTCGAATGTCTGGAAGCCATCAGTCGGATCCTTCGTCAGTACGATTGGCTCCACATCCGCCCCCGTTTAGATTTCGACCATTCCCGACTCGAGGATATCCAGAATGAGGTCGCGGAGGGCCGGGTCAACCTTCTCCGTCAATCGGCTCACCGGTTCCCCGCCCTGAATGTGCGCGATGATCTCGTCGACATCGCTCTGCTGGACGCCCATGTACCAGGTTCCTTCCGGGTAGAGGACCATATTCGGTCCGTCCTGGCAGGCACCGAAGCAGAGGTAAGACTTGACCTGAATGCTATTTCCGGCGACCGCCAGCCGCTGGGTGATCTCATCGAGCAGCTGCGCGGATCCCCGGGAAGCACAGTCAACATTCGTACACACAAGACACGTTCGGATTTCGTTGCTTCGACTCATGAGCACCTCACACGTGGCTCCAAACCGGCGAACGCTTCTCTAAAAATGCGCGGAGCCCCTCGACGGAATCCCTGGTAGCCATGAGCTCCTGGCGGTAGACCTCCTCGGATGGCGCTACGATGGTCCGAAAGCCACCGCGTGAGCGGAGGACTGCTCGTTTAACCGCGCGCAGCGACGATGCGCTCTTTGCCCGGAGCGGACGCAGCACGTCATCGAGACGCGCCGCAGCCTGGCCCTCAGGCACGATCTGGCTCACGAGGCCCATTCGAAGCGCCGCCGAGGCGGCAATCGTCTCGCCCGTCAGCAGCATCTCCATCGCTCCCTGATATCCGAACCGCCTGGGGAAGAGTGCCGCAGCAACGGGCGGGAACACGCCCAACGTAATCTCTGGCAGCCCGAATCGGGCTGACTCCGTGGCGAGCACGACGTCCAGGTAGCCGACCAGCTCGCAGGCGCCGCCGAGGCACTGCCCCTGCACGAGGGCCACGGTCGGCGCCTCCAGCTCGTCGATCGCCTCGAACACACCATGGAAGTCGCGGATCATCGCATCGACCGTTTCCGGCAGGTGGGCGCCGACGTCGACACCGGCCGAGAAGACGGGCCCGGCGCCTTGCAGCACAAGAGCGCAGAGCCGTTCGTCCTGTCCGACGGCGCCGAGGAACTCCCGAATCTCGGCGATCGTGGAGAAGTCGATCACATTGAGGGGCGGATGGTCGATCGTCAGGTACGCCACCGCGCCATCGAACCGCGTCTTTATTGACTCTCCCATAATTCCCGTTCAATGCTCCTAGTTATTGACTCTGCAATATTTACCGGTCACTGCTCCGTCAGAGACGGTTCGATGATTGTCATCTTCTCGGCTACTCGCCGCGGTAGTTTGGCTGGCGCTTCTCGAGAAAGGCCGTCATGCCCTCGTCGGCGTCCCTGCTCGCGAACACCTGGTTCAGTAGCTCCCGCTCCAGCAGGAGCGCGCCCTCCATCGGGAGCTCGCTGCCCTGTACGGCTGCCAGCTTGATCCGACCGACGGCGAAGGACGGCCCGCTGGCGAGCTTCTTCGCGTACGCCATCGTCTCGGGAATGAGCTGGTCGGCCGCGTACAGCCGGTCGACGATCCTCAACTCGAGCGCCTGCTGCGGGCTGATGGCTGTCCCATTCACCATAAGGTCAATGGCCCTCGACAGACCAACGAGTCGCGGCAGGCGCTGTGTTCCACCCGTCCCCGGGATCACACCAAGGTTCGCCTCCGTCAGCCCGATGCGCGCGTCAGCATCCACCATGAATCGCATGTCGCACGCGAGGGCGATCTCCAGGCCGCCGCCGAGGCAGTGCCCGTTGATCGCCGCGATGATCAGCTTCGGGGTTCGCTCGAGCTTTGCCAGCACCTCATGGGCGTGCAGGTCGAACGCGGCCCGTTCATAGGCATCCCCCGCCTTGAGGGAAGCCACATCGGCGCCCGCGCAGAAGAACCGGGGAAGCTCACTCGCCAGGACCACCACCTTCACGGCTCGGTCGAAACGGACTTCGTAGATCGCGTCGTCTAGCTCCTTCATGACGACGTGGTCGTAGGCGTTGGCAGGCGGTCGGTTCAGCTTGATGATTCCGACGCCGTCATCCCGCTCGAGACTAACAGCCATGGAGATCCTCCTTCACAACTCACGATCCCTCTTATACACGGTGCGCTGCCGCTGCAGCGACGGCCTCACGAGCATGCGGCCGTGCGCCCGTCCGATCCCGACGGGCGGGGGGCGCCTCGAAGACTGAGTCGAAGTAGCGGTTCGCCCGCTCAGCCAGCAGCAGATGAAAGGTCTGGAATAGCTCCCGCGCCTCCGCTCCGTGCCAGACGCTGGGAAGCAGCTCTTCCGGCAGCTCCGGGTCGATGAAGAAGAACTTGCGATACTCGTGGATCAACAGGAACCGTTGAACAAAGCACTCGCTGTCCGTAACGTCTTCCCGACGCAGGAACGACTCGTAGAGCGGTCGATACTTGGCGAGAAACGTCCCGTACCGTCGATTGATACTCTGCAGGTCCCAGCAGCGGGCCGCCAGCTCCCGATCGCTCGTGAAACCGTCGTGCGTAGCACAGAACGTTTCGACGTGGCGCCCGATTCCCAGGCTCGAGACGACTCCTCGCAGGTCGTCCTCGACGTCATGTGGGCAGACCCACGAGCCGCTACTGGCGGGCGCGTACCCGAGCCATGCAAGCTGCTTTCGGAGCGTTGTCCGGATGTCACGCATGCGCTCCGGGATGGAATATACGAGGATCCGCCACCGATGGTCCCAGGGGCCAGATCGTCTGTCGAAGATCCGGCGCTTCCCTTCCTCGAGCAGGTGCGTCGTACGGCCAGTGGCCCCATAATACGGATGGTTACCCATGCGGCGGACATTGAGCCAGCCTTTCTGGGTCATGCGCGAGAGGGCCGACCGCACGGCCTGCTGCGAGAGACCGAACTGGCCGGCGATCGTGATCAGGCTCCCGACCCAGATCTCGCCCCCCCGGTGCATAATGTAGTCTCCGAAGAGTGTGAACATCATCGATTGCGGTCGGGCCATGCGTGTATCCCGGTTCGATATGTCACTTTCTAACGTAGCGGCTGACGGTCGATACATGATAATGTATCTGTCCATACGAGACGTGTCAAGGTCGTGGAGGGAGATCACCGTGACAAAGATGCTGATCGGCGGGGAGCCGGTCGACTCCATCAGCGGCGACGAGTACGAGGTTCGGAACCCGGCCACCGGAGAGGCCGTCGGCCGTGTTCCCCGGGGCACTGCAGCCGATGTTGAGCAGGCGGTGCAGGCCGCGGAGCGGGCATTCGGGGAGTGGGCCCAAACGACCCCTGAAGACCGTGGCAGGATGCTTATGAGCGCCTACGAGCTCATCCGCGAGAAGAGCAGCGAGATCGCCCACCTCCTCACGCAGGAGCAAGGGAAGACGGTCTTCGAAGCGAATCTCGAGATCCACCATCTCCTTCATGGACTCGAATTCTACGCGGGCCTTGCATCGAAGGTACGAGGCGCCTACGTCCCGCTCCCGCAGAAAGATGCGTACGGTATGGTGATTCGCCAGCCCATCGGCGTGTGCGGGGGCATCGTCCCGTGGAACTTCCCGCTCACGCTCATGGGGACCAAGCTCGGTCCGGCCCTCGCCGCCGGCAACACGATCATCATCAAGCCAGCCACCACCACTCCATTGGCGACGCTCCTGTGCATTGAGCAGATTCAGCGGGCTACGTACGCTGATGGGAAGCAGACCCTCCCGAACGGGGCCGTGAACGTTGTGACGGGGCCCGGCACTACGGTCGGGGAGGCCCTGATCCAGCATCCGCGCGTTCGACGGATCGCCTTCACCGGGTCGACGGAGATCGGCCGCCACGTCATGGAAGTTGCGGGCCGCGAGATCAAGCGGGTGACGCTCGAGCTGGGCGGGAGCGACCCCATGATCGTGATGGACGACGCCAACGTCGACCAGGCGCTACGAATGGCGGACGTCGGCCGATTCTTCAACTGCGGACAGATGTGCCTCGGCGTCAAGCGCCTGTTCCTCCACGAGTCCATCGCCGACGACTTCGTCGAGCGTCTCGCGGACCAGCTCCGGAAGAAGGCTGTTGGGAATGGACTGAAGCGAGAGTCGCGGATGGGGCCACTGCACCTTGACTTTCAGCGCCACGAGGTCGAGGAGCAAGTTGAGGACGCCCGGAGCCGCGGCGCAAAGATCATCGTTGGCGGCGAACGACCGAGCGGAGGCGAGTACGACCAGGGCCACTTCTATCTCCCCACACTTCTGACGAACGTCCCTCCGGACGCTCGGATCGTCCAGGAGGAGTGCTTCGGCCCTGCCCTGCCGGTCTTTCGGTTCAGCGATCTCAATGAGGCGATCGAGCTCGCGAACAATACGATCTATGGACTGGGCGCGTCAATCTGGACGAGCAATCTGATCCAGTCCAACAAGGCCATCGAGCGCCTCCAGGCAGGGAACGTGTGGGTCAACTCCCTGCACTACGGGTACGACGAGCTCCCCTTCGGGGGTGTGAAGGCCAGCGGCATCGGCCGCGAGCACGGACCAGAAGCCCTGGACTACTACCTGGAACCGAAAGGCGTGGTCGTCGTCAACATCTAGGCCTCAAAGCGGGGGGCGAG
>WHTR01000319.1 GCA_009377635.1 Chloroflexota bacterium | reverse complement strand
GCACTGATGCCCGGCGCCCCACTGGTCCACCCCGACGCCGCCTCGTACGGGCTGACGGTGGATCCTGCCGGGGCCCCCGGCGCGGCTTTGGCCCCGGGGCCCAACATCTCTTCGTCTCACATGCAGCGTTTCGGGGACCTGGAGCGGGGGTTTGTCCAGGCAGACCGCATTTTTGAGCACACCTTCACCATCCCAGCGGTGCATCAAGGCTACCTGGAGCCCCACGCGTGCCTGGTGCGGGCTGAGGCGACGGGCCAGATGGACGTCTGGCTCACGAACAAGAGCCCCTTCTTTACCCGAGAGGACCTGTCGCAGGCCACCGGGGTGCCGGAACGTCAGGTTCGGGTCCACCTGGCGCCGCTGGGCGGCGAATTCGGCGGGAAAGGCTCACTGATGGACGCGGCGGTCGCCTATCACCTCGCGCGGGCGACGGGGCGGCCGGTGAAGATGGTGATGACCTACGCCGAGGAGCTGTCGTCCTCGAACCCTCGACATGACGCCCTGGTGACGCTACGGACCGGGGTGAGTTCTGATGGGCGG
>WHTR01000318.1:327-541 GCA_009377635.1 Chloroflexota bacterium | reverse complement strand
CATTGCCGACCGCACACGGGAGAACCTCGGCCGCTCCGACAAGGGAGTCACCCTCTTCCGGCGCCTCCTGGACGAGAACCTCAACAAGGTCGAACGCGGCGAGGACCCGATGAATGTCTTCCGCGATCCCGAGAAGAACGTCTACCACGAGTTCCCCACCGAGTCCGTATTCAAGATCGGCATGGCCGGCGCCGTCCGGCAGCGAGGCGGCGCC
>WHTR01000318.1:0-317 GCA_009377635.1 Chloroflexota bacterium | reverse complement strand
AGTGCGCACTCCCAGAGGCAGGCGGACAAGTGCATGCGCCTCTCCCAGAGGCAGAATGGACAAGTATGTGCGCCTCTCCCTCTGGGAGAGGTCCCCGTTCTGTCCCCTCTCCCTCTGGGAGAGGGTCAGGGTGAGGGCAGACGGCGGGGGCTTGTCCCCCGCCGTCTGCGACACCGAGCGAAGTGTATAGCGCCTCCTGATACAATTCGAAACACATATCCGAACCCCAAAGAGGCATTGGAGGACGGCGGTGCCAATCCCCGAGATACGTCCGATCAGCGATCTGGTACGCGAAGCCCGTTCACTGGTGGAACGTG
>WHTR01000317.1 GCA_009377635.1 Chloroflexota bacterium | reverse complement strand
CACGGCCCCGGCAGCTCGGCGACCACCCCGCCGGTGTGAGACAACAGCTGGGCCACGGTGCGCTCGCCGAAGGGCGTGTCGGGCACATGCTGGTCGAGCCGGTCGTCGAGATCCACCACGCCTTCGTCGCGCAGCCGCTTCTGGATCACCTTGTTCTGCGCGTCGCGCCGCACATGCTTGGCGACCAGCCCGCTGTCCTGGGCTGAGCCCGAGTAGACGACCTTGATCACGCCCTTGTCTATGGCGTCGTCGTGCCACTCAGGTTTGATCTTGATGACCTCGTCGTAGAGCCTGGCGCAGATTTCGCGGGTGGCTCCAACGATAAACGCCCTACCCGGCAAGGAGATGAACTTCCGCATCTCCTGCGAGTGGGTTTCCCAGTGTTCGACGATGTCCGCGGCCAGAGCTTCCAGTCGGGCGGGCGCGCCGTACACCGCGTTGATGACGGCAACGGATTTCTCGATCTGCGTGCGTTCCACCTCGTCCAGCCCGACCGTGGCCTCGTCGGCCGCGTGGTCGAGGTCCTCCTCGCTGACCCCTTCGGAGAGCC
>WHTR01000316.1 GCA_009377635.1 Chloroflexota bacterium | reverse complement strand
GGCTGGACCTCAGCCATTCCCTGCTTCTTCAGCGACTCGTTCAGCGCAAGAACCCCGATGTGGCTTGACGAGCCCGTGGAGCTGAAGCCGACCTTCTTACCCGCCAGGTCGGCGCTGTCCTGGACAGGGCCGTTCGCCTTGGCGAACCAAAGCAAGTCCAGACCCGTGGTCGACGCGGAGACGATCTTGATCGGGCCACCTTGCGAGTAGGCCCCCACCGCGGCCGGTGCGCTGGTCTCGGTGCCGATGTCGGCGCTGCCCGACACCACTGCCTGTACGGTCTCCGATCCACCGCCGGTGTAGGTGGCGTCTACGTTGAGGCCGGCATCCTTGTAGAAGCCCTTCTCCTTGGCGACGTAATAGGGGAAGCCGGTCGAGAACAACGTTGGGTGGGAGAAAGCCACGTTCACCTCGGTGCCGCCGTCCCCACCTTCACCTGATTCGCCTCCCGGCGCTGCGCAGGCGGCAACGAGAAAGCCTGCCGCGACCAGGGAAAGCGCACCACGTACACGGTGTCCGCTAAACATCGCTTTCCTCCAATGCTGAGACTT
>WHTR01000315.1 GCA_009377635.1 Chloroflexota bacterium | reverse complement strand
GATGATGTGCGCGGGTCAAGCGTGAGCAGCTCAAGGATGTTCCAGCCGCGCTCCTCTTGCGCCATGACCACGTCGAGAATGATGAGATCTGGCTGTAGGTCTCGGACCAGCTCATAGGCCGTGTCCCACTGCTTGATGGTATGGACCTCGAAGCCCTCCATCTCACCGAGGAGCTCTTCGAGGAGCTGCAGGAACGCCGTGTCGTCGTTGATGGCGACGATCCGCTGCTTGCCAGAGTCAGACACCGATTCACGATAGCACGGGCACTCCCGGAGGCTGCCATCCTTGGCTAGGCAAGAGGCGACTCCCGTAAAATGGCACTGCTCTCTCGGGTGGGGTGGCCGAGCGGTTAATGGCACCGGTCTGTAAAACCGGCTCCCGGAAGGGATTCACAGGTTCGAATCCTGTCCCCACCACTATAAATCGCAGATGAAATTGTAGGCGCGTCCCTTCGCTTGTCCACGGTTTGGCCACGGACCGAATCCGCGCCTACCAGCCTACACACGCTGCTCCCTCCGCCGGCACGGAGGTCCCACCCCAGCCTTCTCCATA
>WHTR01000314.1 GCA_009377635.1 Chloroflexota bacterium | reverse complement strand
GATACCACTGCTCGGGCGGCGTGAATACCGTCCCCTCCTGCCAGGGGACCATGATCCGCTCGCCTCCGGGCGGCCACAGCAGGGTGAAACCCTCACCCGCGGGGATCACGATGACACGCCCGGGGCCGTGGCGATGGGCCATCTTGTAGCGCCCGGGGGGAAAGACGGACATGTGCCCGCCCTTTCCGGTCCGTGACCGGAAGTAGACGGTCGTTCCGCCAGCGCCTCGCGTACGATATGGCTCGAGCCTGTCCCAGGCAGCCATGTCGGGGAAGAAGTTGCCGACCCACAGGTTGCGCAGCCCCGACCGGTTGCCGGCGGGGTGCGTCACCACCGCCTCAGAGAAGGCGTCTTCGTCGTCGCCGTAGATGATGCTGAGATCGACCTTCGGGTTGTTGAAGAAGAAGTCGATGTTGGGGACGGACTGCAGCGCGAGGGGGAGATAGTTGGTGCATAGGAGTCGCGCGGACTGAGTCCCTTGCACGTTGCTGAGCTGATACGAGTAGTTCGGGGGGATCATGAAGATGCTGTGCTTCACCCACTCGAAGGACT
>WHTR01000313.1 GCA_009377635.1 Chloroflexota bacterium | reverse complement strand
CTGGTCGGCTCGACGCTAACCCACGCCGCCGAGGTCGTTCGCTGGCTCGGTGCGGTTCAGGCCCAGGATCATCCCGGCGCGAGCTGGGGCATCGCACAGCGCGCCATCGGGATCACCGAAGGGGACGTCGCCGTCACCTTCGACGCCGGCTCCATCGTGCGCACGCACGCGCTACGGCCGACCTGGCACCTGCTGCCCGCGGAGGACGTCCGGTGGGTGCAGCGGCTGACGGCCTCGCGCGTGCACGCCGCCAACGGCTCGCTCTACCGCCGGCTCAATCTGGACGGCGCCACGCTCGAGCGCGGCGCCGAGACGATCGCCGAGGCGCTGTACGGCGGACGCCACCTCCTGCGTGCGGAGCTCGGCGCGGCGCTGGAGGAGACAGGGATTGCGCTTTCCGCCCACCCCGAGGCTGGTCTGCGGCTGGCGTACCTGGTGATGTTCGCCGAGCTCGAGCAAGCCGTCGCCAGCGGGCCGATGCGCGGCCGCCAGCACACCTACGAGCGGTACCTGCGCGGGCGGGGTCCAGCGACCGCGAAGGACCTGTCGTGGTGG
>WHTR01000312.1:163-556 GCA_009377635.1 Chloroflexota bacterium | reverse complement strand
CGCCGGGGTCCTCTACTCACTCCCACTGATCGCGGTCGCGGCCGCCTCGGCCTTCGCCTGGCTGTTCACCTACCTGGGCGGCGCGGGCGTCGTGTCCGATCTCGTGCACGACATCGCGGGCACGAACCCCGTCGCGATCATGTTCCTCATCGCGCTGGTACTGATCGTGGTGGGCCAGTTCATCGACGCGATACCGGCCATCGTCGTGTTCATGCCAATCATCAAGTCCCTGGTGGACCTAGGCGAGATCAACCCCATTCACATGGGGGTCGTCGTGATCGTCACCTTGGCTCTGGGGCTCATCACACCACCGTACGGGCTTTCGCTGCTGTTGGCCACGAGCTTCGCGAATGTCCCGTTCTCGGCCGGTCTGCGCAAGTCGGTTCCGCTGTA
>WHTR01000312.1:0-153 GCA_009377635.1 Chloroflexota bacterium | reverse complement strand
CGCCGGGGTCCTCTACTCACTCCCACTGATCGCGGTCGCGGCCGCCTCGGCCTTCGCCTGGCTGTTCACCTACCTGGGCGGCGCGGGCGTCGTGTCCGATCTCGTGCACGACATCGCGGGCACGAACCCCGTCGCGATCATGTTCCTCATCGC
>WHTR01000311.1 GCA_009377635.1 Chloroflexota bacterium | reverse complement strand
CCTCCCGCACGGTCGAGAAACGCCGCTTCCTTTGCAGAAGGCACGGACAGCAGTTGTTCCAGGTCTGAAGGAGAGAGAGCGCTAGGCATGAGCAACCGGTTTGATGCGGGACGGTGGGGTCATGGTACCCCGGCTAGCCTGCCCCAAGGAAGGCTTTCGCTGTGTGCGCTTCTTTGTCGTAGCGGTGCCGCCAGAGTGTGGACACCTTCTGCGCCTCCACCCGCACCACCACTGAGCGATCAGCTACGTTGCGGGTGTCGTGGATCTCCCCGGGCAGGAAGTAGGCCGCTTCCCCCGGGTTTTGCACAAATTTGGTCCTGGCTACCAGTCGTGGCTTGAGCAGGCCGTCGGCGTAGTCCCAACCCCAGCGCGTCTGTTCGATGGCTCCCTGGTATGTGCCGTAGACCACCCAGCTTGCGCCATGGTCGTGCGGGCTGTTGTACTGCCCCGGCCGCTGCGCCCCGCAGGTGATGTGGAACCCCGGGGCCGGGTGGCCATACGTATCGTCTGCATAGGTGCTGCCCGGCAAGGCGTCGTACCCACCCTTGTCCAGCAACTCC
>WHTR01000310.1 GCA_009377635.1 Chloroflexota bacterium | reverse complement strand
CTTGCCGAGGGTGTTCCACTGCAGCGCGACATCGGCATCGATAATGTCCAGCCGCTGACAAATTCCGCAGAACCAGCGGTAGTCGTCCGGGCAGAACAGGCGGGCCGCGTTGCCCAGCCGCAAGTTCAGCACGCTGAGCAGTTCGGCATCCACGCGCAGCCCACCGGTGACCATCAGCCACGACGCGAACGAGCGGGCCTTGCCGACCGCGTCGACCTGCTGGTCCGGCCGTAGCCGGTCCCATCCACCGGCGCGGTTAAGCTTGGCATGGAAGGTGTGCGCCGCCTGAGTGGTGGAGCGCCCGGTGCGGCGGGCGGCAGCGCGCATGGCATCCAGATACTGCCCAACCACCGTCGCATCGTCGCCGTGGCGTAGCAGGGCCGCCGACATCACGGCGCCAGCACGGTCTGCGCGTCGATCGCTTCGATCGCGCGGCGGTATTCCCCAGCGAGCCAGTCGTTGGCCAGGTGCAGGTAGATGCGGGTTGACTCGATCGAGCGGTGCCCCGCCTGGGCTTGAATCGCCTCCAACGCCATGCCGGCTTCGCGTAGACGCGTGAA
>WHTR01000030.1:33731-33948 GCA_009377635.1 Chloroflexota bacterium | reverse complement strand
CTGTGGTTGGACGGTACCAGCGCTGCCGTCGACGACGACGACCTGCCCGTCCCGTAGGCGGACCGTGGCGTCGCCCGTGCCCACTACGGCCGGAATCCCGTACTCCCGCGCGACGAGCGAGGCGTGGGCCGCCAGCGTACCGCCGTCGGTGACGATGGCCACGGCGCGGCCGAAGAGCGGCGTCCATGCGGGCGCCGTGGCCCGAGCGACCAGCACT
>WHTR01000030.1:13659-33721 GCA_009377635.1 Chloroflexota bacterium | reverse complement strand
TCGAAGTCCTCGGGAGCACGAACGATCCGGACCGGGCCAGTGGCGCGACCTGGACTGGCCGGCTGTCCGACGATGACGCCCTCAGGCGGCTGGCCGCCCGTGCGCACCGCTTCCACGACGCCCGCCAGGGAGCGCTCGAGGAGCGGAGCCTTGCCGATCGTGAGGGGTGCGACCAGCCGCCGGCATCGCTCCCAGTCCGCGCGCCGGCGCCTGGCAATCTCCTGGACGGGCATGTGTCCACTCAGTTCGGCGTAGGTGAGAAAGAACACATCCTCCACCCCGCCGATTGCACCGTTGGCCCGCGGGATCTCACCGAGTCGCAGCGCACAGCGTCGCAGCAGCGGCCAGCCGAGGGTGAACCAGCGCGCCTGCTCTTCCCGGAGGACGGCGTAGCGCTGCGCCACCTCAAGCAGGGTCTCGAAGCGGGCGAGCAGTGCAGGTTGGGCGGCCAGCGCCTGTCGGCAGGCCGCCTCGGCTGCCTCGCGCTCGGCCACGAGCCGCTGTTGGCGCTCACGCACATCCACGTCGTGTTGCCGCCAGCCCAGCTCTCCCGCCGTTGGCCAGTACCAGTCGACGCTCTGAACCGCGTGCGCCGAGACCTCGGTTTCAACACCGGGCAGGCCGAGCAGCAGGTTCTGTACGCTCCCATAGACCTCCGTTGGGACGTGCTGGCGGAGGAATTTGGCCAGGCAGCCCTCCATCTTCCAGGCCGAGCCACCCACGATGGCCAGCGACCACAGGTACTCGCCGGCCGTGCGCCCGGCCGCGTCGACAAGCTCGGCCAGCTCGCTCGGCGTGGCTACCTCGATCTGTCGCTCACCGTCCTCAATGAGGCGCCGATAGCGAGGCAGGAGCTCCTCGCCCCACGCCCGGGCGAGGCCGCGCAGCACCGCCCGGTCGGCGGCCTCGGGTCGACTGTTGACCCGCACGAGCGCGTTCAGCAGGAACGGCACGACACGACCGCGGCTCTGCAGCACCGCACGCAGGAGCGTGAACGGGATGGCGCTCAGACTCGGGGCAGCCGTGTAGTACCAGCCATTGATCGCCGCGTGCCGCCACGGGACCGTCGCCCCGGCGGTCCGGCGCATTCCGACCAGATAGCCCTCCTCGATCCGCTCCAGCAGCCAGTCCTGAAAAAGGGGCGTCATGGGCTCCGGGAGCCACTCCCCCAGGCGGAAGCTGCGCATCCAGTAGCCGGGTGAGGGCGGTGTCCAGTCCACGGGCTCGGGCAGGGCCGTTACAGGGCGTGCCTGGAGTAGGTGGAGCTGCCCGCCCTCGATCGCCCACTCGATGTCCTGTGGCGCGCCGAAGTGGGCCTCGACGCGGCGAGCGACCTGCGCGATGGCGCGGGCCTGGTCGGCGTCGATCGCGGACTCCACCGACCGCCGGCACACCGGCTCACTGTCCCGAACGAGCCATTCGTCGCCGACGGCCTGGCCAGACACGACGCGCTCCCCCAGTCCTCGGGCAGCCGTGATCACGACCTCTCCTCGCTCACCCGTGACCGGGTTGGCCGTGAAGGCGACGCCGGCGGCCTCGGGGACAAGCATGCGCTGAACGAGAACTGCGACGTCTCCACCCGCCGAGCCGCCATGCCTCTCCTGGTACCGCTGCACCCGCTGGGTAGCCGCCGATTCGCGCACGCGCCGGTTGGCATCCAGGAGGCCATCGATGCCTTCGACGTTGAGGACGGTCTCGTATTGGCCGGCGAACGACGCGTCGGCGAGATCTTCGGCAACGGCTGAGGATCGCACAGCCCAGGGCCCCGGGCCCACCAGTTGGAGGGCCGTCCGGATCTCCTCGTCGGTGGCGTCGTGGGTAACCACAAAGCCCTCGGGAACTGCGAACCCAGCACGAGCCAGCTCCCCGAGGTTGGCAGCTTTCGCACCCACCCGGCCACGGTCGGCTTGGCTTACGGCCGCGAGCGGGAGCACCGTACGGGACAGCTCGCCCGACGAAGTCATGACATGGACCATGGGACCAACGACTGGGCGGTCGCCTGCAGATCGTGAAGCGGGTGACTGTGACGGCTGAGCGCCCGGGCGAGCAGGGGAAGCCCAATCACGCTCGGTCCGAGCCAGAAGACGAGGGTTGGCAATCGATTCCAGACCGGTCCAGCGGGTACGTGCACCATCAGCAACGCGGTGAAGATCCACGAAGGGCGTTCACCGACCAGCGGCGTTATTAGCTCAGGAAGGTCGGGCATGAATCCCCCATAGGATGCTGTCGACGACGGCCGGCAGGAAGCGGTCCGTCGGTGTGTCGGTCAGGTTTGCCATGAACGCCGCGTAGAGCAAGAGCCGGGCCGCAGCCTCGGTGTCGTGCGGCCGGAGCTCGCCCGCAGCCACCCGCGAGTCGAGATACTCCGCGAGGAGGCGCACGCCCTCCCGCCTAGCCCTTTCGACACGGTCAGCGACCGCGGGGTTCGACGGGGCCTCACGGATCATCACCTGCAGCAGCGGCCGGTGCTCGTGCAGCAAGGCCGCGAAGCTCTGGGCCACCTCGAGCAGCACCTCACCTGCTGGGCGGTCCCGGTTGGGCGAGACGATGCGGCGCAGCTCGGGCAGAAAGTAGTGACGTTCGAGTGCGGCTTGGAGGAGATCCTCCTTGGAACGGAAGTAGTGGTACAGGAGACCCTGAGCCACACCCGCTGTTTCGGAGAGGTCCTTGACGGTGGCCGCCTCCACCCCCTTCTCCGCGAAGACGGCAAGGGCAGTGTCGATGAGCTGGGCCCGCCGCTGCTCCGCCTGTTGTCGTCGAGCAGTTATTCCTTCAGGCACGGCACGCTCCTGGACGTTCGCACGTTGCCATGGGTGAGCACGTGGCACCACGCGGACGTGTCGAGTAATTCACTGAATACTCACTCAATATACGACCCAGAGAGAGAAGCGTCAAGGGCGCGTGTACAACTATCGGCAGCAGGACCGTCGACGTGGCCGCGTACAATGCAGGCCCATTATGGCTCCGCTTGATCGCCCGCGCTGTCGATTGGACGCCCAAGGCGGATTTCGGGTACCGCCTGGCTCAGCCACTGGCTGGAGCGAGTGCAGGTCGGCGGATGTTGGTCGTCGGTTGGCGGTAGGGTGGTCGGGGCTTGTCCCCCGCCGCGCGTCCCCGTGCGCAGTCGCCGGTAGGGGAGGGGACGGGCCCCTCCCCTACCGGACGCGCCGTCACGCACAACTGACGAGAGACTTGCGCCTACGTGTACTAACCCGGGCGTTCAGGATCTCCGAGGTGGACCGCGGAGCCGGATCGACTCTGCTCTTCTTGCAGGTGTGTGATGCTGAGCGAGATCAGGAGTCGGATGTGTCGATCATCCAGGGAATAGTAGACGAGGCGTCCCTCTCGGCGTGGCTTGACGATGCGGAGCAAGCGCAACAGCCGCAGGTGCTGCGATACAGCGGGCAAGCTTATGTTCAGCACGGCGGCAAGTCCCGAGGTCGTCACCTCGCCGTGGGCGAGCGCGTGTACGATCTTGGTGCGATTCGGATCGGCAAGCGCTCGGAAAAGCTCGGCCAGCGCTGTCGATAGTTCATCAGAGAGCGGTACCTCGGGCATGGTATGGTCGGCT
The DNA here is from genome assembly GCA_009377635.1 of Chloroflexota bacterium. Taxonomy (GTDB): domain Bacteria; phylum Chloroflexota; class UBA6077; order UBA6077; family SHYK01; genus WHTR01. Next base: position 30,150 of record WHTR01000030.1, on the reverse strand, counting down.
TCCCCGGGGAGCCCAGAACGCGCGAGCCGGTTCGAGGCGGAATCCACGAGAACTCCCATCGATTTGAGACCGAGTACCGATAAATCGTTCATGTCATTATGCCTCGAACGGGTCGATTTTGCCCTTTCAGCGCCCGTGGCCCGCATTGGAAATCCGAGTCCGGACCCTCCGCGCTCGCACGCCGCACGACTGCCTTGGCGAGCGGATGCTCGGACCGTGCTTCCAGCGCAGCCGCGAGACGCAGCACTTCGGCGGTCTAATGGCCGTAGAGCGGTCTGACGTCGGTGACCTCGGGGCGACCGAAGGTTAGGGTACCGGTCTTGTCGAACGCAACCACGCGCAGCGCCCCAGCCTCTTCAAGGTAGATGCCACCCCTGATAAGCGCGCCAGCGCGTGCGGCGTTGGCGATCGCCGAGACGATGGCGACCGGCGTGGAGACCACCAGCGCACAGGGGCAGGCAACGAGGAGCATGACCAGCCCGCGATAGATCCACACGTCCCACGGCTGGGCGAACAGGAGAGGCGGCACCAGCGCTACCAGCGCCGCAAGCCCGATGACTGTCGGCGTCTACCGGCTCGCGAAGCGATCGACAAAGCGGTGGCTCGGCGCGCGCTGTGCCTGGGCCTCCTCCACGAGGTGGATGATCTTGGCCAGCGTCGTCTCCTGGTACGGCTTCGTCACCTGGACCTCGAGATAACCGGCCTGGTTGACGCGCTGCTCGAGGGGCAGGCGCCCGTCTCCCATACGTTCATCCAGCCGGACGATGTCACGTGGGGCTGGGTCACAGCACCGCGTTGCCTCAAGGGCGCCAGGTGGACACGGGACCTTGGCGAGTTATATCGCTCGGTTGACAACGCGGTGAGCGGGCCAGAGAATGGGTACGCATCCTAATACGGCGGTTCAGGAGGTGGGATGAATGGAGACGTTTGTGAGGCCCAGGCCAAGCTGCACCGACATCAGCGGAACCTCCATTCGTGGATGTCCCAATAGGGCGTCGTACCCCTGACCGTCTGCCCGAATTCAGAGCTCTCTTGTGCGGTCGGACCCTGGAGTGAATCGACCCACGAGATGACGTTCTGCGAATAATACAGGGCATACCCAGGGAGGTTCTCGCTTACCAGGGCCATGATCTGAGCAATGTAGCTCCCGCGCTCAGTCAGGTTCAGCGTCGTGCTCGAGGCGTCCGAGAGTTGATCGTACTCCGGGCTGGTCCAGCCCGAGCGATTGAATCCCGACCAACCGTTCGCTGCCGTTCCGATCTGAGTGGACTGAAAGGTTGCCTCGCCAGCAGTGAAGAAGGCATAGCCCAACCCAGGAAGCGTGTGGCGCGTCTCCAGCCGGGTGAATACCGGGGGCGCCACGACGACGGGCCGGACCTCGAAACCTGCCCGTTTCCAGGAGTCGCTCAGGACTGTCTGCATCCGTTCGATCTCGGATGCGGCCTGCACCGCGAAGTCTACATAGAACCGGCGCCCCTGCCCGTCAGCGAATAGCCCCTCGGCATCGCGGGTGAACCCCGCCTGGCTCATCAACGCGCTCGCCCGATTCAGGTCCAGCGGGTACTTCGTCATCTGGCGATCGACCTCGGGGGAGAACGGCACATTCGGGGGCACGGGCGTTTCGGTCGGCACACCGAGTCCGTCGAATACCCCATCGTTGATGGCCTGCCGATCAATGGCGTGGGCGAGGGCCTGGCGAACGCGGAGGTCGAGGAGCGCGTCGTGACCGACGTACTCGGGCCGCTGCTGGAGGAACAGAAACACGGCTGTGCTCGGCCTGGCAACCGGGGTGCCCTTCCCGGATGGCTCCCACTCGCGCTTCAACGTGACATGCTGAGCGAAGCGCAGCGAATTGCAGCATGTGTAATCCAGTGTGCCGCCCGCGAGAACGGTGGCGAGCGTTTGATTCTCGTCAAGAAAGATACGCACAACCAACCGGTCAATCTTTGGACTGCCCAGGACGTGTCCCGCAAAGGCGGTGCCCTCCAGCTGCACGCCCGGATCCCAGCGCTCCAGCCGATAGGGACCCGCCCCCACATAGTCCGTGGTCCAGAACGTGTCAGCCATGAACTCCTCTGCGGTAGAACGCCCCTCGGTGTAGTCAGTGAATGAAGCTTCGAGCAGATGGCTGGGCAAGGGGTCCACATCTTCGAAGCCGAGGGAGCCGGCTCTCGCGTTCGGCGTTCGCCATTGGACGATGACGGTCAGCGGATCTGGCGTCAGCACCGCGTCGATCGCGTCTTGGGGGATGGAGATGAACATTCCAAGCCCCGAATCCTTGTAGACCCGGGAGGCGAAGGCAAAGTCCGCGGCTGTCAGTGGCGCGCCGTCGTGCCAGGTCAGATGGTCGCGAAGCACGTAGGTGGTCTCCATGCGCCCGTCGGGAAAGACGCGCCATGCGTCCGTGTTCAGCTGCGGAAGCGCCTCCGCGAGATACGGTCGGGCGAGGCCCTTATCGTCAATCAAGCTCAGTGTGGCATTGAATGGCCGGGTCGTGTTGAGCGGGCCGTTGCTCTGCAAGACCTTCGGCGCAAGGTTGGCGGGTTCGTATCGGTGAGCGACGACCATCGTCCGGCTTTGCGCCGGCTGGTCACTCACCGCGCCTGGCGCCTGGCTCTGGGCGGGGGCACAACTGACGATGAGAAGGACGAGGACTACGCCGAAGAGGCCGAGCGAATGCTGCATGGGTTCTCCTTCCCGTTGCCACCCGCGTAGCAGATGACACGACAGGGTTGCAATTGTATAGGTCCATTGGCACAAAGAACTCGCTCCCGGCCGCGTGTCGCCTGATCTCGAATAGCTGGAGAGACGAAGTAGAGAAGCTCGCAGAGGGATTCGACCGGACGATTTTCAAGAACGAAAACGGGTCATGTACTGGGGGCGGAACCATCGGGCCTTGCAGCCGTTGCGGCATGGAGCTTGAGTGCCGTCCAGATGAACCAGTTCGCGGGGGTCGGGATACCCCCGTCGCGTCCCATCCGAACGACTGCGCCGTTGAGCCAGTCGACCTCGAGCCGACCCCCACGCTCGAGGTCATTGAGCATCGATGGCTTGACCTCGGCACCGAACGTTTCCGCGAATGCCACGTGCCTCTCGGCGAGATCGGAAGGAAGGAGCACTCGGCGGTCCTGGGCAACGGCCACCGTCTCCCGGATGCAATTGAGAAAGAGCGTGCGAGTATCTGGGTCCTGAAGAACGACGCCGAGTCGCATGCGCGTGACAGCGCATACACCCCCGAAGGCACAGATGTAGGCAAGTTTGCTCCACAGGTCACGGGTGATGTCATCCGATAGCGAGGCGTCGATTCCGGCCCGGTCAAGCGCATCACGAATGCTCCCCGCCCTTGCCGACCGCGAACCGCTGAGCTCACCGAGGATGATTCGCGCCTGGGCGCTCGTTTGCACGATCAGTCCGGGCTCGGCGATCGAGGATGTTATTTGCGCGATTCCGCCCAGCACGTGCTCGACCCCAAGGATCGTGGCCAGGCGCTCTTCCGCCTCGACGCCGTTTTGCAGGGAGATCACGGTCGTGCGCTCCCCAATCAGAGGCAGGGACATCCTGGCGGCCGCGTCCGTTTCCCACAGCTTCACAGTGAAGAGCATGAGGTCGACCGGACCTACAGTCGCTGGATCGTCGGTGCACTGAACGGGCACGATCTGGAAGTTCCCGTGGACACTGTGCACGCGGAGTCCCGAGTCGCGCATCGCCGCGAGCTGGCGTCCGCGAGCGATGAGGGTGACGTCCTCTCCAGCGAGCGCGAGTCGCCCGCCCACGTACCCGCCCACACCGCCTGCCCCTACGACTGCGATCCGCATTCCGCACCTCCACGCTTCGACGACCAGCGTCGAGCCCGACCAGCTTGGGTATGTCCGGCCTGCATTGCCCACCGTTCTTCGCCTGGAACTATCCGCTCGAGAATACGGCACAATGGGTCGGCGTCGGGAAACGTTGGTTGATTTCGGTGCGTGCGGCGCTCCAATACCGCGTTAGGGCTCCAGCGGCCACCAGAATATTATGGGAATTGTGCATGGATATTCGCTTTTACCGCGATCCGGCAACTGGCCAGCCGCATATCTACAACCATGGCGTCACGGAAGATGAAGTCCATGAGGTCCTCCGTCGCCCAGGTGAAGACCGCCGTGGTCGGGAAGGTGCTCGCGTTGCCATCGGTCAGACACGCGCTGGGAGGTTCTTGCGGGTCATCTATGTGCCAGACCCCGAGCCAGAAGGTACATTTGTCATCACCGCCTACGAGTTGAGGAGTAAGCCGCTGACGGCGTATCGACGGCGGCAGCGTCGGAAAGGATAGCGATGAGACAGCACAGGTTCCCACCAGGCTGGGATGAAGAACGGGTGCGGCAGGTGCTCGCACACTACGCGGAGCAAACCGAAGACGAAGCCGTAGCAGAAGACGAGGCGGCGATGGAAGAGTCGACGCAGACGGTAATGGAGGTGCCACACGAACTTGTGCCTGCCATTCGGGAGCTGATTGCAAAGCACCAAGCATAAAAGCATTCGAGGGGCAAAGACCAAGCCCCCAACAAGGGTTTTCAGGCGACGCCCTCCAGCCTCCGCTCGTTCCTCGCTTCGGCTTTCGGGCGCGCCTGAAACCTGGCGTTATGCTGCGACGGTGCGAGCAGCGCGACGATTTTACGTGTGGTGGCTACGATGGATCGGCTAGACGGCAAGGTGAGCATCGTTACGGGCGCCGCCAGCGGGCAGGGCCGGGTGGCGGCAGAGGTCTTCGCGCGGGAGGGCGCGTTGCTCGTCCTGAGCGATTTGGATGCCGAGGGGCTGAAGGAGACGGCGCAGCTCGTGACACGGCAGGCGGGCGGCGACCCCGTGCTCCACGTCGGGGATCTCACGCAGGAGGCCGCGAACCAGGAGCTGGTGGATCGCGCGATCGAGCGCCATGGGCGCCTGGACGTGCTCTACAACGCGGCCGGCCTTGTCCGCTTCGGCTCGCTCCACGAGCTGAGCCTGGAGGACTGGCGCTTCACGATCGACCATGAGCTGACCATCACGTTTCTCGGCTGCAAGTATGCGCTGCGGGCGATGCTCCGAGCCGAAGCAGGATCGATCATCAACATGTCATCCCTCTCCGGACCCTACCGCGGGAGTCAGCGCCACGCCGCCCACGCCGCGACGAAGGCGGCGATCGTGGGCCTCACCCGTCAGATCGCCGTCGAGTACGGGCCGCGGGGTATCCGCTGCAACGCCATCGCGCCGAGCCTCATCGAGTATGCTCCGGGCCAGCGGCGCATCGCCTCGCAGACCGCATCGCACCCTCCCGAAGGGATTCCCCTTGGGCGGCACTGCCGGCCGGAGGACACAGCCCACTGCGCATTGTACCTGGCCTCCGACGAGGCGAGCTTCGTGACCGGCCAGGTTGTACTCGTCGACGGCGGCAGCGCGATCGCCTGAGCTCCAGCATGCGGTGTATCATCGGGTGAGCATCCGCCGGAGGACGATGGATTCGAGTCTGTGAGGCGAGATTGTGGACAACGCGTTTCACGTCGTCGACGAAGATGCGATCCGCGTCGACGCCGACAAACTTCGTACCTTCATCGCCCGCTGCTTCGGCAAGCTCGGCCTGCGACCGCAAGATGCCGACGAGGCGGCAGAGACCTTGGTCGCCTCCGATCTCCTGGGACGAGACACGCACGGCGTCCAGCTGATCCCGACGCAGTACCTGGACGCCCTGCGCGACGGTCGCGTCAACCCAAAGCCAGAGGTGTCGGTCGTGCGTGAGACGCCGACCACGGCCGTGCTGGACGGCGATAACGGTTTCGGTGCCATTGTCGGTCGGCACGCCATGAATCTCGCCATCCAGAAGGCGACGGAGCACGCGGTCGGACTCGTCACGGTCCGCCACAGTCGGCACTTCGCGGCAGCCGGCGTCTACTCGATGATGGCACTCGGGCACGACATGATCGGGCTGGCGATGACCAACTCGAGCCCACAGGTCGTCCCCACATTCGGGCGCGAGGCGCGCTTCGGCACGAACCCGATCGCGGTGGCGGTGCCGGCCGGGCGCGAGAAGTACTGGGCCCTCGATATGGCGACGAGCGTCGTTGCCACCAACAGGCTGCTGGTTGCCGACCGCCTGGGTCGTGCCATCCCAGAGGGCTGGATCACTGACCTGGAGGGCAACCCGGTCACCGACCCGAGCGTCCCGCGTGGCCGGCGCCTGGTGATGCCCTTGGGCAGCACCCCGACGGCCAGCAGCTACAAGGGGTACGGCCTCGCGGTGTGGGTCGACATCATGTGCGGCGTGCTCTCCGGCAACGGCTTCGGCGTGCGGTTGCCCGACGGCCAGGTCGGCCACTTCTTTGTCGCCATCGCGATCAACGCCTTCATCCCCCGCGACGAATTTACGGCGATGATGGATCAACTCCTCCAGGACCTGCGGACCACTCCGACCATTCCCGGCGCTGACCACGTCACCTACGCCGGCGAGCACGAGCGAGAGATCGAGGCCGAGCGGCGTGCACATGGCATTCCCATGCATACCGCACTCATCGCCGACCTCCAGGCGATGGCTGACCAGCTCGGCGTGGCCTGGGATCTATAGCGCGCGGTCTATTCGGGCCGACGCACATGTGACGGCGCCCATCGCCCTGCAGCTGACGCGAGCGGCGGTTGGGCCCTGGATGAGCAACGGCGACGCGGTCGATCTCGATCAGCGCGTCCTCGGGCAGTGGTTGACCCTCGGCCACGCGCGCCTCGACGTGGTTTTTCTGCCGCGAAGACCGCGTCACGGCGGGCGTGGTCAACCGCAAGATGCGCTCGATAATGGTGGCGCGTTCCCGCGCTACAATGACGCGAGGCACGTGGATGATCCCACGAGATAGTGCCTCGCAATTGATCGTATGTATCGGCGCAGTTTCCTCTCGCGCATGCTCGTGTCGCTGTTGCCGCTTCTCTTGCTCGTCATGCTCGGGGACGCAGGGACCGCGCTGGCTCAGGAATACGGAAGTCGCAATCGTGGCCAGCATGTCTACGATCGCGCAGGGGCTCTCTCCTCCGCCGAGATAGGGGAGCTGGAGCTCCACGCCGAGATGGTGGAGCGAGCCGGTGCCCCAGTGGTCGTGTACCTCCAGACCCGAGACGCCGACTACGACGAGACGGAAGACGACGCGCGCAATCTGATGGCCACATGGGACGTGCAGTCCAGTACAGACGCCCGTGACGGCTTTGTGATCTTCCTGAACATAGATCCCGACGACAAGCAGCACGGCCAGGTTGCGCTCTTTGCCGGCCAGACGCATTACGACGACGGACGGCTGCCCGAGTACGAGCTGCGGCGCATCTTTGAAGATGTGATGCTGCCTTCTCTTGTAGATGGACAGCTCGCCGAGGGGATTCGCGCCGGGCTCAACGCCGCCTCGGACAGCCTGACTCTTGGGCCTCCCCCACCTCCGCCGCCCAGCGCGGCCGAGCAAACAGTAGCCGCCCTTGCGCGCGAGCCGCTCGCGGTGTTGTCCCTCCTTGCTCTGAGCAGTGTGGCTCTGGTCGTCATTCGGTCGCACCGGACGCGTCCGAAGTCCCACGGTATTGTCGCGGCCATCGCCGACCCACCGGGCGACTTGGCCCCTGCCTCGGTAGGGGCTCTCGTCAGGCGGCATGTCGGCCACGAGCAGGCTGAGGCGACGATCCTTGAGCTAGCCCGACGGGGAGCGCTGGTCCTCGAGCCATCGGGCCGCGAAAAGAAGGTGCAGGTGCGCCTCATCGACGCCCGAGTGCCTCACGGCGACTATGAGCAGCACATCTGGCGCGCGCTGAGCGGGTCGGCTGCGGAACAGGACGTGGTCTCGGACGAGCGAGTGGGGAAGATCCTCGTCGGAGAGGTCAGGAAGTCGGCCGACGAAGCGCTGCGCGCGGAGCTCAGGGACCGCGGCTGGTACGACTCGCGCGTCGGCGCCAGACGCCGCCCGCTTATCACCGCCGGCGTTGCTGCGCTGCTCGTCGCGGTAGCTGGCTTCGTGGCAGCTATCGTCGGAGACGAGCTGCTGAGCTTGGTGTGGGTCGGCCTTCTCTTCGCGGCTGGCATCGTGTCTTTGGCGTTCGCCGCGGAGCTGCCTGAGACCACGCAGGCGGGAGAGGACGCCGCGGCCCCTTGGCACGCGTACCTGGCGGGCCTGGAATCCGCCCGCGAGGACGACGATTCGAGCGCGAACCTCGATGATGCGGTGCCTTATGCGGTCGCGACGGGGGCGACGGGCGCTTTGAAGAAGCGTCTTGAGGCAGCCAGCGACCGAGGCTACTCGCCACTCTGGTTTGGGCGTTCTAAATCGTCTCAGGACTGGTCTGGCGGATTCTACCCATACTGGATATGGTTCCACACGAGCATCACCCCTGCGGGCGCAAGCGGCGGCAACGCGGTAGGCGGAGGCGCATCAGTAGGGGGCGGGGGCGCGGGCGGCCGCTTCTAGTGACGCCCCAATGCGAGGCTCTAGATCGAAGAGACGCTGAGCAGCGAACACCTTGCACCGGACGAAAGGGCCGCGGTGCTAGGAGGCAACACTGGGAGATTCTCCAGAATCGAGAGCGGTAGAATAATACGGCTGCGACGCACGCATCGACTGGGAGGCGCACATGCTGAGCCGAGAGGACAACGAGCTGCTCTGCAGAGTCGGACCAGGGACCCCGACGGGCACGCTCCTGCGCCACTACTGGCTGCCGTTCCTGTTCGACTGGGAGATCGAGGCGGATGCCGAGCCGCAGCGCGTTCGGCTGCTCGGGGAAGACCTCATCGCCTTTCGGGACTCGCTGGGAAGGGTTGGGCTCCTTGATGATCATTGCGCGCACCGCGGCGCCTCCCTATTTTTCGGGCGGAACGAGGAATGCGGGCTGAGGTGCGTGTATCACGGATGGAAGTACGACGTGGATGGCCGCTGCGTGGACATGCCGAACGAGCCGCCCGAGAGCACCTTTAAAGACAAGATCCGCCACACGGCGTACCCCTGCCTCGAGCGCGGCGGCGTGGTCTGGGCCTATCTCGGTCCCCAGACTCCACCCCCTCCGCTCCCCCACTTCGAGTGGATGGACCTGCTCCCTGAGCAGCGGTATGGCTCCAAGCGCGTCCAGTACAGCAACTGGGTGCAGGCCATGGAGGGAGACATTGACCAGAGCCACGTCTCCTTCGTCCACAGCCGCTTGAACCTCGATGACGAAACCGAGCTGCGGTTCCGCACAGGCGGACCTCGGCGGTTGGTCGACCAGATCCGGAAGAACGACACCCATCCGCACTTCGAGGTCGTCGAGACCGACTACGGGGTTTGCATCGGCGCCGGGCGAGAAGCGGGCGACGGCGCGCGCTATTGGCGCATCACGCAGCATCTCATGCCCTTCCACACCATGACCGGTCCGTACGGGGAGAACCCGACGCGCGGCTGGCGGGCGTGGGTACCCGTTGATGACGAGCAGGTCTTCGTGCTTGGAATTACCTTTCACCCGACCCGGCCTCTCGCAGACGACGAGGTCGACCGGCAGGCGAACCGCTCCGGGGTCTGGAACATCTCTCCCGAGATGCGCATGCCGGTCAGCAGCCAGCCCTACGGCCGCTGGCGGCCCCGGCCAAGTCTCGAGAACGACTTCTTCCAGGACCGCCAGGTCCAGCGGACCAAGACGTACTCGGGCATCTCTGAGTTCTGGGCTCAGGACGCGGCCCCGCAACTCAGCATGGGCGCCATCACCGATCGCACGAGAGAGCACCTGGGGACCAGCGATCTCGCCATCATCACCGTGCGGCGCCGGCTGCTCGCCGCTGCGAAGCAGATGCAGGAGCATGGGACGGCGCCACCCGAGACCGAGCGCCCGGACTGCTACCTGATCCGCTCCGATGCGCTCTTGCTCCCGGCGGCCCAGTCCTGGTTCGCCGCGAGCGAGGAGCGCCGCAAAGTCATGGCGGGGGTGAATCCGTCCTGTCCCGCCTGATCGCCTGTCGAACGTCCTGAACCTATCGCACGTCCCAGTCGGGGGCATCCCAGCCAGAGGCGTTCTCCGCGCCTCGGGGCTCGCCCTTGACGCCCGTCACGCCTTCACGAAAGACCGCCCCCTGCATGTGGTAGTAGAGGGGCAGCGCGGGTAGCTCCTGCGTGTCGAGGCGAATCCGCTCCGCCCAGCCCTGCCGCTGCTGCGCGGGGTCCACGGTCGTGAGCAGCGCCTCCGAGAAGCGGTCCATGTCCGCGTTCTGGTAACAGCCAGTGTTCTGCCCCACCCACCGCGGCTCGGATGGGCACTCGGAGCTGAGGTAGAGGGTGGCTTGGCGTTCGAGCCGGAAGGGGATTGGCGTGGCAGAGAAGCCAGGGAACGTGGCCCGAGTCTCCCGGTCGCGCGAGAGGGCCGTCGGAATGACGTACTGCTTGTTAGCGGCGGGACTGTTTGCACATCGAACGGCAGGATTGGGCGTCAGCGACGTTCTCACGGCTACTTGGCCAGGCGGGGAAGGAACCTGACCGCGTTTGCTCCGAGTATCTTCACCTTGGCGGTCTCTGAAAGGTCCGTGCGCTCGGTGATCTCGGCGACACCCTCAGGCCATGGATTGGCGCTGTGTGGGTAGTCCGTGGAGAAGAGGCAGACGTGCTCCCCCAGCCGCTCGACGCAATGGCCAATATCTCGCTCTGCCGTATCTACCGAGCAGAAGATCTGGCCATCGGCGACGATCTCGGAGGGCTTCCGCTTCATGTTCGGCGTGTTGCTGGAGCCGGGCTGCCAGCTATCGTCCAGCTTCTCGATGAACCACGGCAGCCAGCCACAGCCATTCTCGAAGAAACCGACGCGAAGCCTTGGAAAGAGATCGAACACGCCTCCACCGATCATGCCGCCCGCAGCGGTCATCGCGCCCCACCCCTTGAGGACCGGTCGGCTGAACGCCGCGTTGTCGAGATCCTTGGACCCGGGTGTGAGCGGCGGATGGTACGGGTCCCCGTGGTTCCAAATGGGCAGATCCAGATCCTGAGAGTGCTGCCAGAGGGGGTAGAGATCCGGAACGTCCAGCAGCCTCCCATCAGCCAGCAGCCGGGGGATGAACACGCCGGCGTAGTTCTCGTCACGCTCAGCCCAATAGGTCAGCTCATCCACGGTCGATGAGATGTCGCGCACCACCGCGTTGCTGAGCCAGCGCAATCGGCCATCCGATTCCGCGCAGAAATCGTGCATGAAGCGATGGTAGGCCCGTTCGATCGCCCGCTCGAAGCCGACGTCTCGGAGCGCACAGAAATTGTCTGACTGGCTCGAGAACATCACGCCGACGTCAATATCGGCCTGATCGAAGTCGCGCAGGCGAACCACCGGGTCCCAGTTGCAGGCCGGGTCGATGTACCTGCCGCTGGCCGGGGCGCGCGGCGCGGACGTTGCGGGGCCGTTTCCCTGCCCCACACGCGGCGCAACGAAGTGATCGCCCACGCCGAGAGGACGAAGGGGCGGCGGCGCATAGAACGCCTCGAACCCGACGTCTCCTGGCCGCCGCTGATGTGCGCGGACGGCCGCGCTGAACGCCTCGTACGTCTGACGGTACTGCGGGTCGATGTACGCCTTGTACGTACGATCCAGATCCCAATACTCGCGCAGATGGCAGTCCGCATCGACGACGATCTGACCGCGATAGCTCATAGCCGTCCCTCGCTTGCGAAGAGTGACCGTGCCAGGGCCGTCACTGGATGTCCCACAGGTGGCTGTCCCAGGTCTGGGCCAGACCCGTCCTCGGCGTCACATTCTGGACACGGTTGTTGATCAGCGCGACATGGACCGTATGATACGCGACGATCTGCGTCACCTGATCTGTCACGATGTGGGCGATCTGCCCCATCAACTCGACCCGCTCCTGCGGGGGAATGGTGGCGAAGAACCGATCGATGAGCGCGTCGAGCTCGGGGTTCGCGTAACGCGCCCGGTTGTTGCCTCGAAACCGGTTCTCCGGCGTGGGAATCGAATTGCTGTGTAGCCAGATCAGACGCTCCGGTTGCGACATCATGAAGGTTCCGGTACCGTCAGTGAAACCCGACCGGAGCGCTCGGTCCTCTCGCTCCAGGTTTGCCCGAATGTCTAGCTCGGTCCTTACCCCCACGCGCTGCCAGCTGTCGGCCAGATAGAGCGCGGCCTGCTCCTCAGCCCCGCCGCCGACTGACGTGTACCGGAACAATAGCTCCTTGCCCGCAGCGTCGCGATAGCTGTCCCCAGCGCGGGTGTAGCCGATCTCCTGGATGAGCTGCTCGGCCCGACTGGGGTCGAAGGGGTACTCCACGATGCCGGGCTTGATGGCTGGAAACTCGGGCGCTCCCACCGGCACCAGGAACCCCGAGGGCGGAGGCGCCACGTCGATATTGATCAAGGAGTTGATCGCCCCCTCCTGGCCGATCTCGATATCGAACAGAAGGTCATCGGTCGTGATCGGCGTTCCGTCATGCCACTTCGCGCCCTCCTTCAGCGTCCAGGTGGTCTCCATCCCGCCGTCCGGGGTGACTTTGAGCAGCCCATTGTCGATGCTTGGCACGGCCTCGGCGAGCAGAGGAACGGGTTCGCCCACGGGAGTGAAGCGGACCAGCCCGGCGCTCACCAGCTCCTCGATCACGTCGCCACCGTCGCCAGCGGCGTCGATGAGCGCCGTCGCTGCCTCGCGCGAGGCAACGACGAGCCGCTTGGGCTGACCCGCCTGATCGGCACCCGACGACGCGCCCGTCTGGGACCCTGGCTGACCTCCCGGGTCGCATCCGGCGAGGAGGATTGCGCACGCGGTGACGACGGGCCAGAAGCTGTTGATGCTCATCGCTTGCCCCCTTTGTGAACCGCTATCACCACCGTTCACACCCATACGCCGTCAGCTCGTGCGCGGGGCGCGTCCCGTGCCTCGTCCTCGGGGCTGTACCAGAGATAGGTGCGATCTGCATAGACCTGTGGCGGCATCTTGCTACTCAGGCCGCTCTTCGCCAGCTCGGCCTCGAAGGTCGTTCGAATGATGGACGGCTCATCGGCGTACGGGAGATTGCTCCCCGGGTAGCTTGGCTCGATGTGCCTGGCCGGGTGCAGCGTGATGTACCGCGCGGGGGCTGCGCCAACATTGGCGTGCATGTGATACCAGAGGTTCGGAGGCCCGAACACCGTGCCCTCGTGCCATCGCACGATCACCATCTCGTCCTCCGATCCGGCTCCCGGCACGGGCCACATCGCCGACATCCCCTCTCCGCCCGGAATGACGATCACGGCGCCTTCGCCGTGGTAGTGGGCCCGCTTGTACGTGCCCGACGCGAGCGCGTGGCCGCCCATGCGGAGCGAGGTGACGTTGGGGAAGCAGTAGCCGAGCGACTCCGACCCCGGTGCGAACCCCTCGCTTGCCCGAGTCTTATCCCAGGCCATGAGGTCCGGGAAGAAGACGGCAACCCAGGTTCCGCGGGCACGGCCGGCCCCCTCGACGTATGTCGCCTGCGAATAGGCGACGTCGTCTGAGAAGAGGTCGACGTCCGGCTCGAGCGCCGGGTTGTCGAAGAAGAAGGCCGGGTTCGGCGTGATGGACATCGCCATCGGGAGGTAGTTGTAGTGGAACAGACGGACGGCCTGATGACCCTGGGCATTGGCGACCTGGTACGTATAGTTGCGCGGGACGAAGAACACGGAGCGAGGGCCCCACTCGAACGTGCGCTTCTGGGCGCCGTCTCCAGCCCAGATCGTCGTGAGGCCCTGGCCGGACGCAACGTACACGATGTCATCAAAGCTGTACTTGGCAGGTCGAAGCGACGAGCCCGGCGGAATCTCCGTGATCCGTGTCTCCATGAAGTCCTTGTTGCCCTCGAGGACGATGACAGCGGCATTGCATTCCCGCTCCTCCCACGGGCCGACCTCGACGGTCCGGATGTCCTGGACGTAGTGGGCTCGGTGAATGGGGACCCCGAGCGACTCGATCCACCGCTCGTAGCGGGGTACCATCGCCCAATAGTTCGACCAGTCACTTCCCGAGCTTGCGCGACTCGCCGCCATACTCGCTCGCCTCCCTACACCGCCAGACCCATCTTCGGTTTGTCGAAGGTGAACGCGCCGGCTCGCTTGAGCCACGGCCTGTTCCAGTGTCCGTCCATCTCCACGAACGGCTGACGGGGCAGTGGATCCGGGAGCGGCTGCCCGTAAGCGCGCGCCAGGTTCTCGGCCAACACCTTTCGGCGCGTTGGGACGGGCAGTGCGCTAAATACCAGCTCGAAGGTGTCGTCTGTGTGCGGCCAGATGCCCCCGGCGTGCGGGTAGTCGTTCGCATAAACGAAGTTGTCGGCCCCCCACCGCTGGAGCAGGAACCCACCCACGCCGTCCTGCATCATAGTTGAGAACACCGACCGACTGAAGTACTCGCTGGGGAGCATTGAGAGGCCCAGCTCCTTGCCCCGTCCGAACTTCCGGTCGAGGTCCTCCAGAAAGAACGGGATCCAGCCGCAATCGAACTCGGCGAGCACGACCGTGAGGCGGGGATGTCGCTCGAAGACGCCCGACAGAATCATCTCCGCCATAGCCTGCATCGCAACCACCTTGTGGCCGTATGCCTGTCGGGACACGGACTCGAAACGGCTCTCGTGGTGACGGGTGACATAGGCGCCGAAGCCGGTATTGATGTGGAACCCGATGGGCACGCGCATCTCTTCGGCCGCCGACCAGAAGCGCTCGTAGTGATCGCCGGTCCAGGGGAGCTCATCCGGGGGCGCGATCCACGTGGCGACTCCCTTGAGCCCCTCCCTCTGCGTCCGCTGCATCTCCTGGATGGCGTAGTCGATGTCCCAGAGCCCGATGAAGGCCTGACCCCACAGCCGATCCGGAGCCGCCTGGCAGAACTCGATCATCCAGTCGTTGTAGACCCGCTCGCACGCCTTGGCAAGATCCGGGTCGAACGGCTGGTGGAAGAACTGCTCGAAGATCCCCTTCGCGAGCGTGGGGTAGAGCACCTCCGCCGCGATGCCGTCAGCGGCCATGTCCTTCAGTCGCTCGACCGGGTCCCACCCGCCCGGGCGGGAGTGGTTGAACTTGCCGTACGCGACCCGAGGGAACTGGAGCGCCCGATTCCGGAACCTCGGCGGGAGTCCCTTCACCCAGAGATCAGGCGGCTCCGATACGTGCGAGTCGCCCGAGAGACGGGCGTCCGGTCCGCTCGTCATTACGTCGACCATCCACATCCACTCCTTGTGGCCATGGGATCATCGCCTCCCGAGAGTAGCTGAAAACCATAATATATGCCCAGTAGGGTGACGTCCAATAGATCGCTCGAGCGGTTGTAAAGACCGGGCGATGTGCTTGACACGCGAACACGTCGACTCTAATCTAGACGCAGGTCGATCGAGCTAGCTGAAGTCGCGGTGACACCTGGGGAAACGAGAGGGGAGCCATGAAGAGGTTGGGGTCGCCTACGATCGTGGGGCTGGTGCTGGCTTTGGGAATCGTCGCGTGCGCGCCCGCCGCCGGGCCGTCGGCGCCCGGAGGCGGCGCGCCGGGAGGCTCCGCCGCGCCGCAGCCGACAGTCGTATTCATCATGCGCGAAGAGCCACCGTCCGTTGCGGCCAGGCCGATAACCGAGTTCAGCGGGTCGCTGAGGACGATGGACCGAGCGTTCAACGCGACGCTCGACATCATGGACGAACGCGAGGCGCCGCAGCCGTATCTCGCCGAAGCCGTCCCGCAGCTGAACACCGATACGTGGCGCGTCTTCCCGGACGGGCGCATGGAGACCACCTACCAGTTGAGGCCAAACCTCGTCTGGCACGATGGCCAGCCCCTTTCAGCTGAGGACTTCGCGTTCGCGTGGCGCGTCTATTCGACGCCGGAGCTCGGCGGGGCGACGGGAAGAATCGCCCCAGTCGAGGACGTCACGGCACCCGACCCGCGGACCGTGACGATCCAGTGGAAAAGTCTATTCTCGAAGGCGGTGCCGCTCGACAGGGAATTTCAGGCGCTCCCGCGCCACATCCTCGAGCAATCCTATCGAGAGCTGGATCCGGTCGCCTTCTCAGGCATCCCGTTCTGGAGCTCGGAGTACGTCGGGCTGGGCCCCTACCGGCTCACGCGCTGGGAGCCCGGGGCCTTCATTGAAGGACAGGCCTTCGATGGGCACGTGCTCGGGAGGCCGAAGGTCGATCGGATCAGCATCCGATTCGTTCCGGATCCCAATACCGCGCTGGCAAACCTCCTGGCGGGAGAGGCCCACTACGTCGCCGAGTTCGTCTTTAATGCCACCGACGGCGCGAACCTCGAGCAGCAGTGGGCGCAGAATAACGGCGGCGTCGTGCTCTGGTCGCCGGTGAACCTCCGTCAGACGCTCGTGCAGATGCGTCCCGAGCACGCGAAGCCCCCCGCCCTGCTCGACGTTCGTGTTCGCCGAGCGATGTCTCACGCGATCGACGTGGGCGCAGCGGTCGAGGCGTTGGAACAAGGCAAGGGGGTTCTGAGTGACACCATGACGTCGCCCCTCGTGCCCTTCTACGCCGAGATCGACCGGGCCATCCAGAAGTATCCGTACGACCT